>JBATHI010000376.1:0-5905 GCA_049666645.1 Flavobacteriaceae bacterium
GTCATATTCTCCCGTAACTTTCTTGCATTTCTAAAAATTTCGGGAGGTGCACCGAAATGCATCCCATCGATTTTAAGGCTGTCATTTTTCATTGCGAAGTACTATGAATATCATACATTCTGGGCAGCCCTTTAGGGATTGAGAGCAGGGTGATTTTCTTGAAAAATATAGCATAAGTTAAAAATTATTGCTGCAAACTCCATGCACTTTCCCGGCCCCAGAAGGGCTGTCTGCGCGCTCCCCCGTCCCCTAAAGGGGTGTCTGCGCGCGTTTCTTGCTCAATCAAACCCCATTCTGGGCATCCCTTTAGGGATTGAGGGCAAGTTAATTGTGATCTGGCCCAACATTCGTGTTTCAAAGCCCCAGCGCTCCCCCGGCCCCTGAAGGGGTGTCAGCGCGCAATTCTTGGTCATTACAACCTCGGTCTGGGCATACCTTTAAGGATTGAGGGCAGGGATATCGTTCTAAAAAATAGAGTCTTTGATTATTTGATATTTTTGTCTAGATAATCGACAATTTCTTGTCCCTTTATTTGCTGGCGTTCGAAGCTTTCTTCAAAATAACTTGCCGTACTCCCTATATACCTGCAAAGGGGCAAAATCCTTTTGTCTTTAAAAATGGCACGATAAACTTCTATATTCGGCACTTTTGGTGTAGCTGTCGGAAAAAATTTTCGATGTTCGTTATCTTGAAATAACTCATATTTTAATTTCCGGAGTTCAAGACGCACAGGGTTTGCCGCATTCGTAAAATTGCTGGCTAGGGCATCATATTCACTATAATAATTTCGTAGTATTTTTAAGAGGTTCGGATCTGGAAATTCCGATATCGCTCCAGAAGAATTTAAAAAATCCCAAGTATTGTTGCGTTTGGTAACTATGGGCGTTGTCGTCAATGTATTAAAATCGAGTATAAATTGTAATGAATCTTGGATCAACTGGTTTTGTGATTCCATAACGGGCACGATGTTACTTGCCGAAACGGCCTGTTGGTGCAAAGCATTGACTTTTATCTCGAATTGAATGATATCTGCCTGAATGTCTTCCGAAATTGATTTTATATTCGTCTGTAAACGGGATTTGTCTTTTCTCCCTTCGTTCCAGTTGTTGATCTGCAGGGCGATCAGGATTCCTATCACGACCAGGAAAATCTCTCCGATCGCGTAGGTGATGTATTTACCCGTATTTCCCGAGACAAGCAGGTTTTTGCGAATTTTTCTAAGAAATGGGATCATTGGGCATAGGGTTGGGTGATTTTGATTATCTCATCTATTAATTGGTCACATTCTTTGAGACGTTCAATGGTCTTATCCTGGAGATAGATGCCATTTTCCATGATATTTTCGAATTCCAGGTTCTGAAAAAGGGGACCATAACTTTTCTTTAATTTTGAGGGTTGGTACCAACTGGGTCGGCCTCGACCGTCCATCTCCACAAAAGAAATATGTTTTGTCAAAAAAGGTAGCGTGGTTTCATTGATCCAACTGTCCTGTGTTTCTTCCCGATCGTTCAATAGTTCCAACAAGGCTTTCCATTGGTAGGTCAAAGCTATCAGCTGTTGGTCTTTGATGAGACTCAACCGCCCACTCTGAATGATATTGTCGATCGACTGGCTCGAAGGATAGAACTCAGCGGTAGGAAAGGAATTATATAATAAACTATCGATATTTTGGGTTTCCAAGATAACCGGATCTTCCCCAACAAGATGCAACAGCGCGACGGAAGAACCCAGCGCCTTGGTATAGGTTTCGTAAACACTGTTCAACTGCCTTCTGTTTTCCAGGAACTCTTCATGCAGGTTAGCTAGAATATTCCGGGTTTCTTTTTTTTCCAAACGTTCCTGGTTCCAGGCATTGACCTGCAGGGCCAACAATATCCCGATCATCACCAGGGCAATCTCCCCAATGGCATATTTGAGGTATTTGCCCGTATTTCCCGAGACAAGCAGGTTTTTGCGGATCTTTCGAAGAAAGCTTATCATAAAACCTTTTATTTAAAATCCTTTCAAGTCCCGTTTTTTACTCCAGCACCTCATACACCGTTAGGGTCTGTGCCTTGTTCTTCATGGCGATGTCGCCGATTTTTTTGCACTGAAAGGCTTCCTTTACTTTTTCGTAACAGTGTTGGGAAATCAAGATCTGATTGGGCTGGGCCGCGTCTTGCAGCCTTGCGGCCGTATTTACGGTATCGCCGATCACGGTATAATCCAACCTTTTTAAACTGGCAGAACCTATGTTTCCGGAAATCATTTCCCCACTTTTGATGCCGATCGACACCTTGGGTTTAAAGCCGGATATGCCCTTTGGTTCGGGCAGCATGCCGATCTTTTGCCGTACCGCCAGGGCCGCATCGATGGCCCGGTCGAGATGGTATTCCCCCCGGAATACGGCCATGATGGCATCACCGATAAACTTGTCGACATGGCCTTCTTGGGTGATGATCTCTTTCACCATCACATCGAAGTAGGTATTGAGCATACTCACCACCTGATCGGCAGGGGTGGTTTCGCTGATGGCAGTAAATCCGCAGACATCGATGAACATCACTGTGGCTTCCAAATTCTCATTGGCCATGATGGTAGACTCATATTCATGCCCACCCATGAAGTTGAGCACATTTTCGTCGACGTACATCTTGAGGATGTTGTTCTCTTTGATTGCCTGAAGGGTCTCTTTCAGCGGTTTTGCATGTTTAAGGGTCTTTTCGACCGTAATGGTCAGGTCTTCGAAGTCGATGGGCTTGGTGATAAAATCGAAGGCGCCACGGTTCATGGCGGTGCGGATGTTCTGCATATCGCCATAGGCCGAGACGATCACCGATTTCAACAACGGGTTCAGTTCACTGAGTTTGGTGAGCAAGGTGAGGCCGTCCATTTCGGGCATGTTGATATCGCTCAGCACCAGATCCATATCGGGATCGGTGAGGAGTTTTTCAAGCGCATCCTTTCCATTGATCGCAAATACAAATTCATACTCGTTCTGTCGAATCTGTTTGCGAAATTTCTGTTTGATGAGGACCTCCAGATCGGTCTCATCGTCGACTACAAGTATTTTGGCCATCAGGTGAGTGTTATGAGTTTATCTTTTAAAAGGGTGAAATCCAAGGGCTTGGTCAAAAAATCATCGGCCCCCAGTTTTGCTGCCGTGTCGCGATTGTCTTGATCGCCATAGGCCGTGATCATCATTACCATCGGGGGCGGCTTGTCATAATCTTTACGGATGGTCTCGAGGAGTTCCAATCCGCTCATGCCGGGCATGTTGATGTCAGACAAGATCAAAACGGCCTTATGCTCCATATCGCGTAGGGTATTCAGTGCCTCCTCGCCCGAAAAAGCGAACACAAATTGGAGCGCACCGCTCTTGATTTCTTTTCTAAAACGTTGTTGGAAAAGCATTTGAACATCTTGTTCATCGTCTACTACTAAAATTTTCATTTCGTTTGTGTTTGTAATTTACTTATAATTTCTTGGTTTGGATAATAGGCAATATGATGGTGAATTCGGTCCCTTCCCCTTCCTTGGTCTCTACCTTGAGTTCGCCACCGTGCGACTTCACGATGTCGTAGCTTAGGCTCAGGCCCAGACCGGTGCCTTCCCCGCTGGGTTTGGTGGTAAAGAAGGGCTGGAATATCTTCTCTTTGATCGCTTTGGGAATTCCGTTCCCATTGTCTTTCACGGAAATGCTTATGGTGTCTTTGTTCTTTTTGGTACGCACCGAAACGGTGGGCTCATAGTTTTCTTTTTGTTGCTCTTTTTTCTGCTTCACCACATAGAAGGCATTGGTAATGAGGTTCAGGATCACCCTTCCCACATCCTGGGCCACGATATTGATTTTTTTGATGGAAGTGTCAAAATCGGTTTCCAACTTGGCATTGAAACTCTTGTCTTTGGCCCGCAGCCCATGATAGGCCAGGCGCAAATATTCATCGGCCAGGACATTGATGTCGGTGGGCTCCCTCACGCCACTGCTGCTGCGGCTGTGCTGCAACATGCCCTTGACAATGGCATCGGCGCGTTTTCCGTGAAAGATAATTTTTTCCTCGTTATCGATAACATCTTTTGCCAGCGCTTGCACTTCGTCGTAGTTTCCCTTTTGAATTTCTTCCTCCAATTCGACCAGCAATTCTTTGTTCACTTCTGAAAAATTGTTCACGAAGTTGAGCGGGTTTTGGATCTCATGGGCAATACCCGCGGTGAGCTCGCCCAGGCTGGCCATTTTTTCGGACTGGATGAGTTGGGCCTGGGTAGTCTTTAATTCGGAATACGCCTTTTCAATTTCCTTTGCCTGCGCCAATTCCTTGTCTTTAATTCGCTCTCTCTCCTTTCTAATGACCCTTGCTTTTTGAAAACGATGTGTAACCAAGACCGCACCAACAAATAATAGCCCATATATAAGATAAGCCCACCAGGTCGTCCACCATGGCGGGTGGATGACAAGCCGGATACTCTTTTCAGACCAGATGCCACTACTACTATTCGCTGCTTTTATTTTAAAAACATACTCCCCCGGAGGCACCTTAAAATAATTGACAGGATTTTCGGCATCGGCCTGCAGCCAGTCGGGATCATAATTTTCCAACATATAATAAAGAGGATTATCCTGCGAATTGCGGTAATCTATGGCCGTAAATTGTAGTGAGAATACATTCTGATTGTGTTCCAGTGTTATCTCCTTGCCTCCGACCATGGATTCTCCAAAGAAATTCATGGTTCCTGCAAATGCCGAGGCACCTTGTATGCGAAAGTCCGTAAAATACAGGAGGGAAGTATCGCGGGACACCCATAGTTTGTCCGGGGAAAAGGCATAATAACCACCAAGAAAGCCGCCAAAGAAGATGGTGCCATCTGTTTTACGATAAGGAGGCGCATATTGCGTAATCTCCAAAATACCCTGAACCCCATTTTTTTCACCATATAACATGGTATTTCCGGTTTGTTGATCATACCTCAAAATTCCATTTGAATTGTATAGCCAGAGATTATTGTCCGTATCATTGATTACCTCGGTGATATTGAAAGTTATATTGGCATTTTCAAATTGGTCCGTATCCGGATCATATTTATAAAGACCGTTGGACGTCCCTGCCCATAGCACATCATTATCGTCTATAAGCAGGTTGGTAACGGTTAAGCCCTGCATATACCTTTTAAAGGTTTGGGTGAAAGGCTTGAATTGGTTGACGCCACTGCCATTGTCGACAACGCCAATCCATAGTGCGCCCTTTTTGTCTTCGAGTATGGTGGACACGTTATCTCCTGATAGGGAGTTCTGGTCCCTTGGGTTGTGCTTGAACTGCCGGAATTCCCCTGTTTTTTGGTCCAAAAGATTTAAACCTCCTGTACCGGTGCCGATCCACAAATTAAAATTGCTGTCTTCATTAATAACGTTCACAACAGGACTACTTATAGCTGCAGGATCATCGGGATCTGGCAGGTAACGTTTAAACTTCCCGCTAAAGGGATCAAATTTGTTCAAACCAACATTGGTACCGATCCAAAACTGGTCAAGGTGATCTTTGCAAATCGCATGGATTACATTATTACTAATGCTGTTAGGGTCTTTTGGTTCGTGTAGGAACTTTTTGGAGGTATTTTCTACCTTGTCTTCACGTATCAGACCATTATTATAGGTACCCTTCCAGAAGACATTGCCCGATTCCTCGAAAAACGCAATTACGTCTCCTTCATCTGAATAGAACGGAATCTCATTGTTATAGAGGTCAATTTTGAACAGTTTGGAGTCTTGTTGTGTACTTAGCCAAACGAGCCCATCGTCGGTTGCATAGGCGCACCAACCGGAATTACCATTGTTAAATGCGTCCCACCCGGCATTTTTAATAAGTGATTGGAAATCCCTTGTTCCCTTACCAAAATGGGCGACAGCATTAGTTACGGGATCAAATCGGTT
>JBATHI010000377.1:0-6062 GCA_049666645.1 Flavobacteriaceae bacterium
CAATAACCCCCTTGCAATAAGGATGGTCTTTGTTCTCTATCAAGAATCTGGCAAAAGTGGCCAAATAGGTGTTCGGATTCGGTTGTTTGTACAGGTTTTCCTTGATGGCATCAGCATCCAGGTTATATCCCTTGGCGAATTTCATGCCCAAATCCTGGGGCATTTTGTGAAAATAATAATCCCGGATCAGTTTTCTTCCGAAAAAGTTACCGCTTCCATCATCCATAGGAATGTAACCCAAAGAAGTTACCTTTTGGAAGAGCTGGTGGCCATCATAATAGCTGCAGTTCGAGCCGGTGCCCAGAATACAGACGATGCCCTGGTGCCCTATTTTGGTGGTGGCATAAATGGCTGCATAAGTGTCTTCCTTGACTTCAGATTTCGCATTGGGGAAAAAATCCCTGAAGATATTTCCCAAAAACTTCTTCATCCTGTCGGTACCGCAGCCAGCCCCATAGAAATAAAGCCGGGTCACCTTATCCCTGTTTTTGGAGAGTTCGAAATTATTGGCCAAACGATCTTCGATGACCTCACGGGTCAGGACCTCCGGACTCAAGCCCAAGGTTTGGGTCATGAATATTTGGTTGCCTTTTTCGTCCAAGGCGATCCAATCGGATTTGGTTGCCCCACTATCTACAATCAATACCATGTTTTCGGTTTTAAAAAAGAATCCTGAAAAAAAGTAGCTGTGTACCCATTTTCAGGAATTTCTTTCATGTTCTGAAATGTCTATAGATTGTTCACGTATTGTGCCAAATCTACCAATTTATTGGAATACCCGGCCTCATTATCGTACCAGGAAATTATCTTAAAGAATTTTGAATTCAATTCGATACCTGCTTCCGCATCAAAAATGCTTGTTCTAACATCCCCGATGAAATCTTGGGAAACCACGGCTTCCTCCGTATATCCCAAAATACCCTTCAATTCCCCGTCTGCCGCCTTTTTGAAGGTCTTTTTGATATCTTCATAAGAGGTATCCTTTTTTAACTTTACCGTTAGGTCAACCACCGAAACGTCGGCCGTTGGTACCCTGAACGCCATCCCGGTCAATTTGCCTTTCAATTCCGGGATGACCTTGGTTACCGCTACGGCAGCTCCTGTGGACGCAGGTATTATATTCAACAAAGCGCTCCTACCACCTCGCCAATCTTTTTTCGAAGGACCATCGACGGTCATTTGGGTCGCCGTAGTCGCATGCACGGTCGTCATCAGGGCCTCGTCAATGCCATAGGCATCGTTCAATACTTTGGCCAAAGGTGCCAAACAGTTCGTCGTACAGGAAGCGTTTGAAACGATTTTGTCGGATGCTTTGACCGACTTATGATTCACGCCCATCACGAACATGGGTACATCTTTGGAGGGTGCTGAAATCACTACTTTCTTGGCGCCACCGTCAATATGGTATTGGGCGGTTTCCATTGAGGTGAAGATACCGGTGCATTCCGCAACGATATCCGCTCCTACCGCATCCCATTTTAAATTTTTCGGATCTCGTTCTGCGGTAATACGAACTTTTTTACCGTTGACAACCAAATGACCGTCCTTTACCGAAACGGTTCCGTCGAACTTCCCATGCACCGAATCGTATTCGAGCAGGTAGGCCAGATGTTCCACATCCAACAAGTCATTGATGGCAACGACATCTACGTCATCCCTTTTGACCGTGGCGCGGAATACCATTCTGCCTATTCTACCGAAACCGTTGATTCCTATATTTAATTTTGACATGCTATTTATTAGTTTAGATTAGATTAATGTTTAAGTCGTCATGATTTCCGAGACCCGGATCAGTTCTTTGTCGATTTTCGTGTGCCCTTTGATGGCCTTGGCAATGGGTGTCAAGATCAGTTTATTGTCCTGAACCCCTACCATGAGGTTGGTTTTCCCTTCCAAAAGCGATTCAACCGCCTTTACCCCCATCCTGCACGCCAGTACACGGTCATAACAGGAAGGTGCGCCTCCACGTTGCATATGGCCCAGAACCGAGACGCGCACATCGTAAATAGGCAAGTTCTGCTCGACATACTCTTTTAGTTCGAAGACGTTCTTGCCGGTCTTATCCCCTTCGGCAACGATCACAATGCTTGAGGATTTGCCTGATTTTTTACTTCTTTTCAAGGACTCCAGCAATCGGTCAAGCCCCAAATTCAA
Source organism: Flavobacteriaceae bacterium (assembly GCA_049666645.1). Taxonomy (GTDB): domain Bacteria; phylum Bacteroidota; class Bacteroidia; order Flavobacteriales; family Flavobacteriaceae; genus Pelagihabitans. The sequence continues at coordinate 2,155 of JBATHI010000377.1, forward strand.
CTCGGGTATCAAAATTTCCTCTGCGCCAGCCCCAACACCCGCATTAAGGGCGATATGGCCTACGTCACGCCCCATCACTTCCACAAAGAACAACCTGTTATGTGAACTTGCGGTATCGCGAATCTTGTCGATCACTTCGACCACCGTGTTCAGTGCGGTATCAAAGCCCAGGGTAAAGGTTGTGCCAAAAATGTCATTATCGATGGTACCTGGTATCCCCATCACCGGAAAATTGAACTGCTGGTTAAATATCATCGCACCGGCCAAACTACCGTCTCCGCCGATGACCACGAATGCATCGATATTTTCTTTGCGCAATTGTTCATACGCCAATTTCCGACCCTCTACGGATCTAAAATCGTCGCATCGGGCCGATTTAAGAATGGTGCCCCCTTTGTTGATAATATTATTGACACTTCGGGCGTCCATCGGTTTAAAGTCTCCTTCGATCATCCCTTGGTAACCACGATAAATCCCAACGCAATCAATTTTTAAATACGCACAGGTGCGCACTACGGAACGTATGGCTGCATTCATTCCGGGGGAATCGCCTCCAGAGGTGAGCACGCCAATTTTTTTAATCGCTGAACCCATTGAAAAATTTAAGCTGCAAAATTAACGAACTTATTTCAATTAAAGAATTGTTAAACTTCAAATTTTGATGTCGTCCGTCTGCATTGATAGGGCCGAATATAATGCAAAATAGCAGGAAAGCCGATAATATTCAAGGGTATGTTGAGGCATACCGAGCGGTCGGCCAAAGTGTATCAAAGCCTATTTAAAGATACTTCAAGCTATGGCCGACCGCAGGGCCAACAGAATGGAAATGTATGAATCGCTAAAATACCACAATTTTATTCCGATTTGTGCTATATCTATCTCAGTCCTTTCGTTTTGGGAAAAATCCTTATCAGGGTATCCCTTCCCATGACCGTTGAGGGCACAGTGTACGATTCGGGAGCCGTCTCCTTAATTTGCTTGCTTTCCCCCATAACTTTTCGGAGCAGTTCCTTGAAATTATTGAAGTCGACCTCATAGGAAAGTCCGACCCCTTGCGTTGACCCGATCCGCTCTGCCAAGAATTCTTGGATCTCGCTTTCCCTGCTAAAAAATTTCGCGCTCAGGGTGCCTTCATCGTTCAACAACAATTGGATCTCAAAATCGCCGGCCACGACCGTTTCACTGGCACCACCGACCGGGACACCCACCCTGCCATTGAACAAAACCCGATCGCTTATCTGGGTGGAGACGGTTACACCAAGCCGATTTTCGGTCTGGATTTGGGCAACGTTATTGCCTTGTTCATAGGAAAGCCCAAGATTGAATTTATCGTTGTCGCCACTCAATACCTGGTTCAGAAGACCGGAAGCGGACTGCAGAAGGTTTCCTGTTACGGCCTGTTGATTGATACCGCTCTGCTCGTTCACAAAAGAACCCTGAGCCAAAAGAAAGATGGCATTTTTTTCTTCAATGGTGGGATCCTGTAACCGATATTCCAGTTCAGACTGTACGATGGAGTTCGTACCGGGAAATTCGATATCGAATTCGATATTCGGACTTTCCAATTCTTCGGTGAGCTTGATGACCACATTGGTCGGAATCCTCTTGGTATACGATTGGTTATCGAGCAGTGGTGCAGGATTGGCATATAAAGAATACACCGCTTCCATATCGAGCAATGCTTTAAGGGGTTCGCCATCCCAATTCACGGTACCGCCCGGTTTCACGATAAAGGTCTTGTTGATCACCCCCCCGAACCTATAATTGTATTCCCCGGTAACGACTACGAAATCCCCGAACATCCTAAACTTGCCCGTGGTATTTATTTCTATCAATAAAATCCCGACCCCCGTGCCTTTGAGGGTACTCCCGGTTTTGGTATCCGTTACGATCTGCACTTCGGCATCCGGGGTGATATCCAGATCGAAAGTAAGTTCAAGACCCTGAACCTCATCGAGCACCCTTTCTTTTTCAAAAGTGGTGACCTTCCTTTTATCCATGAATTTGATAAATGAATAATCGCCCACACTTGTAACGTCGCTAAGGGGTATTTTTAGTGAAGTACCTGCGGCCGTAGATCCATTTACCTCAATATTCAATGCTTTTGTAGGACCAAATATCCGGCCGGAACCCTTCAAAAAACCCGTCCCATAATACAGCACTTCCTCTTCAAAGGGGGTGTTCAAAATCAGCAAACGATCGTTATTGGTATCCACATTGAGATTTAGCGTCCAGTCCGTAAAAAAGCTATGGGTTATGGTACCGTCTAGGGTCGCTTTGGTATTTTCCGCGATATCCGTAATGGCAATGCGGTCAAAATCGAAGGTCTGGTTCACAAGATTCACCCTTGAATTTGGCGCAAAACTATAGTCCACGTTCAAGTATGGGATGGCCAGCCCGGCATTGTCGAGGGTAAGTATGCCACTGAATTCGGGATTATCGATATTGCCCTTAATACGGGCATTCCCATTCAGGTCGCCCCTGATATTGCTGATTACCCCCTCCCCTAGGGGACTAAAGGGTTCCAGGTCGAAATTGTTAAAATTCACCAGCAGATCCGCTGTTGGCATGTCCGATTTATTGCTGATGTTGCCGACTATACCCAACTTTTCAGTCCCCTTGTCTGTAATTTGTGAATTGACCACGAAGTCGGTCAAATCACGGTTGCCCACAATCCCTATGGTCAAGTCTCCAAGCCTAAAATCGTTCACGGAGAAATCGGTTATGCCCAGGTTTGAAGATGGCAGGTAAATATCATCTTTTTGCAAGACGTTCAAGGTTCCATTGACTTCCCCTTTTAATTCAAGCCCTTCGATGTAAGGGGTAATCTTATCCAACGACACAATTTTGAACTCGAGCTGTAGGTCTTTGTACGTTGAATCGGCGAACTGACCCCTTAATTTAATCTGTTCCTGTATGCTATTGTTCATAACAATCTCCTGAATATCAACGCTATCCAAGGTACTGTTGATGATTACCTTGTTTTGATTGTTCCCTTCTTTGTTCAGGACCCAAGTATTTCCTTTAAAACTTACCTCCGACGTCTTCAAGCCGATAACCGATTTGTTATCTTGATTGAAAGTGTGGTAGAAATTGAGGTTATAGGTGTCATTGAATCCCTTTCCGCCCCTAAATTCAGCCCTGAAGAATAGGGTGTCTTTCAAGGTGGTGTTGATGATGTTGAAGTCCTTTACATCGTAGTAAGGATTCGTAAGGTCGCCGACCGAGACAAAGGTGTTGAAGAGCGGGTTTTTGTTGTCGATCTTGATGTCTATTTCATCGGCCTTGGTGCCATAAGCCTGGATACTGGGCGATTTGAAGTTGAGCTTGAAATCGCCTTCATCGGCAATGATATTGCCCTTGATAAAAGTGTTGGGGTCGAATTTGATCTCAGGAAAAAATACCCCGACAATTTTATTGTAGATCTTAAAATTGAAAGCCAAAGTTTGCCCATCCGAAATTTTATAGGGCCTATAGTTCGTATAGATACTACCCAATGAATTCTGCATCAGTTTGCCCAGTTCCTTTACCTTGAAATTGCCACGGAGGTAACCTGTAATGATGTCAGGTGAGTTGATATCGATCACGCGAAGCGAATCGTTTTCGAAGGTGGAAGAAACCTTGAAGTCATCAAAATAGTACACATCGTTGATGTTCTGATAGTTGGTCTTGGTGAAGTTGATGTCCCCAACTATATTGTCGAGTGTGTTACCGGTAACGTTCATTTCCACATTCCCTTTGAAAACCGAAACGCTGTCCTTGATGAAGTTGAGCTTTCTAAGATCGGCATAGTCTACCGAGGCAACGAAGTTGAAATTGTTGCGCTCGGCACTGAAATCGGCCAATCCCTTAAAACTGAATTTCAGGTTTTCATCGTTGCTATCCAAACTTCCATCGAACAATTGTTC
>JBATHI010000378.1:0-7089 GCA_049666645.1 Flavobacteriaceae bacterium
AAGGTATACATTGCCTTGGTTGTCCAGGGTCATGCCGTCCGACCCCATTTCGCAAAAAAGTTTCCTATTGCTAAGACTGCCATCGTCGTTGATGGTGTAGGAATAGGTTTTTTTGTCCCCGATATCGGCTATATAAAGGGTTTTGCCATCGGGCGTACCAATGATGCCGTTGGGTTGTACCAAACCGTCTGCAACGATGCTGACCGCTCCCAGGTCTGGACTCACATAATAGACCCTTTGTGCTTCAATTTCGGGTTTTTCATGGTCCCAGTATGGTCTTTTGTAAAAGGGATCGGTAAAATAGATACCGCCATCGGAATCAATCCAAAGATCGTTTGGCCCATTGAGCAACTTTCCTTCGAAATCACTGACCAAGACGTCAACGTTTTGATCGGAATCGATCAGCCACAATTGATTTTTCTCGTCGGCACAGGCCAAAAGATTACCGTTCTGGTCGAAATAGAGTCCGTTCGCCCGGCCGGAAGGTTGCATATAGGTAGAAACCGTGTTGGTCTGCGCATCCCATTTTAGAATACGGTCGTTGGGTTGGTCCGTGAAAAATACATTTCCTTTGGGATCTACAGCCGGACCTTCGGTGAATTTGTAGTCGTCGGCTACCAATGTCAATTGTGCGCCTTCCTTAATGATACCGCTATTTTGGGCATTGCAGGAAGTGGTGGGCAGCAGGAAAAGGAAGAGTAAGGCCAAAGGTGAATGGGTCATTATTTTCATGGTTTTCATCTTATGTAAACTTAATATTTATGTCTTTTATCTCGTTGTTTTAATTTTCGCCATTCCATCCGGGACCATGGACCACACGACCGGAGAAGACCCCAGTGTGTTCCCCATCTTTCAGCACCTGCTGTCCGTTCACAAATACATCTCTTACGCCGGTGGCATACTGGTGGGGCTTTTCGAAAGTGGCATTGTCCTTGATCTTGTCGGCGTCAAAAATGACAACATCGGCGAAGTAACCTGCCTTCAAGGCGCCTCTTTTCTTAAGGTTAAGATTGGTGGCTGGTAGGGTAGTGAGCTTGTAAACAGCCTCTTCCAGGGGAATCACCTGCTCTTCGCGCACATATTTCCCCAAAAGTCGGGCAAAAGATCCGTAGGCCCTCGGATGGGTGCTTTGTTCGAGAAAAATTCCTTCATTGGTATACGATCCGGCATCGGAACAAATGCTCATATAGGGTAGGGCCAGTTTCTTTTTGATATTGTCTTCGGACATGGAGAAGTAAACCACCTGGATGCGGCTATCGTCTTCATATATGAGGTCGACCAAGGTTTCATTGGCTGTTTTGTTCCTTTCCTCGGCCACTTCGGCTAGGGTTTTCCCGATGAGATGCCTGAGCGCTTTGTTCTTGAATCCTACCAAAAGAATTTTGTCGGGAGGAACGTGAAAATCGATTTCGGCCATCATTTTTGCCCTTTGTTTCGGGTCCGAGATCAATTTCATGGTCGCATCATGTCCTCCTTCTTTTGCCCAGGCTGGAAGCACCACATTGAGCCCGGTGGAACTCGCATTATAAGTGTACATGTCGGTGGTGATGGGCAAGCCTTTCCTTCGGGCATCCTCCACCAAGCGTATCGCACTGTCCAGCAGCTGCCAATTCGCATTTCCCGAAGCCTTGAAGTGATAGATTTCCGCCGGGATATCGGCAGCTTCCGATATGGTGATCAATTCTTGCACGGCCTCCAACAATCCGCCTTCCTCATCGCGAATATGGGAGATGTACATCCCATCATAGGCTGAGGTCACTTTGGCCAATTCAATGATTTCCTCGGTCTGTGCATGGCCGCTGGGCACATAGATCAAGGAAGTGGATAGTCCCACGGCGCCCTCCTCCATTGCCTCACGCATCAGTCGTTTCATGGTATCCATTTCCTGTTCCGTGGGGGGTCTTTTTTCATAGCCCATGACATATTCCCGCAAGGTGCCGTTACCCACGAAGGAGGCCACATTGGTAGAGATGCCCTTCTTTTCCAGAAAGGCGAGGTATTCTCCAAGACTGTTCCAGGACACATCATATTTGATGTCGTCCTGACCTTCCGTCATTTCCTTTTTCATCGGGTTGTTCAAGGGTCCCATCGAATGACCCTCTCCCATCACTTCCAAAGTAACCCCTTGGCGGATATCGCCCTGGGAACGGCCGTCTTCGATGAGCGATTCATTGGCCCAACTGAGCATATTGATAAAACCCGGTGCCACTGTGAGTCCGGTTGCATCGATTTCCAACTTGCCTTTCGCCTCGTTCAATGTTCCGATCGCGGCGATGGTGTCCGCATTGATGCCGACATCGCCCATGAACGATTTAGAACCGGAGCCATCGACGATGGTTCCGTTTTTGATAAGAACGTCGTAGGTGACCTGCTTCGAGCAGCCCGTTAAAAGGCAACAAAGCAGGAAGAGGATATAAATTGTCGATTTCATATACATTGATTTATGTGTATTGGATAATATCATTGTCCGAATAATTTGAATACCCCAAGTATGCCGACAGCCAAAATACTTAAAATGCTCAGCCAAAGTACCAGATCATAAGATACACCGGGCCTAAAATTTGGATTGAGCCTTTTGTACCTGAATTGGAGTACCGCGTAGACGACCAGGAACAACAAAAACGAACCTACGATACCGCCCGAAATGACCATCATCACGGGCAATTTAATAAACACGAACAACAATGCCCAAAGCATGGGAAGGACCCATGCAAAAATAGCCACCGTTTTTTTTCGACTCTTAAAATTGGTGAAATCGATCCAGCCCAACTGCCCGAAAATATCGGAGGCTTGTCTGGTCCATGCTGCCAAGGCCGCAAAAAGGGTTGAAAACAAGGTGATGAAGGCCCCGATCAAAAAGGCGGTTTTGGCCAAGGGTCCAAGCGATTCGGTATACATGGCGGAAAGGGTTTCGACCATGGCGTATCCCTCGGGGATATTGCCCTGGGCATGGAGCACGGCAGCGCCCAACAAATAAAAGGCGGCAGTCACTGTAGTATAGATGAGCATGGCGAAAATGGCATCCAATTTCATGACTTTGATCCAGCCGGCCGCCCGTTTTTTCCAGGCTTCCGATCCATCGTTTTTACCGGCGTAGGAGGCGTACCCTTTTTCAAGGCACCAATAATTGTAGTGGATGATTTCATCGCCCCCAACGCCCGTGATGCCGAAGGCGCCGAAGGCAACGGCCAAAGATTCTTTCGGCAGATCGAACTGCAAGCCGCTCCAAATATCGGCCCAATCGATTTGAAAGGGGGTAAAACTCAAAAAATACAGGGAAGCGAAAGTGAACAAGGTAAAAATACCGATCATGGCCAAGGACAGTCGCTCGATATACCTATAATATCCCCGATACACCATCAGGGCGACCACGGTGGCGATGCCAAAAGCATAGAAGGGAATACTGATCGAAGGACCGATAATATTCAAGATAATGGCCACCCCGCCCACAATGCCCCCTACCTGCAGGAGCTTGATCACCATGACCATCAAAACGGTCCAAACCGACCATTTTGCCTGTCCAAAACGGGGGCCGGGCAGTTGGTTGAAGGCCTGCATGGCCGTTTCACCGGTTAGGATGGTATGCTTGCCGAATTCCAATTGAACGGCCACCTTCACCATACAGCTTACGATGATCACCCAAAATGTGATAAAACCCGCTTTGGCCCCCAGGGTGGTGGTGGCGATAAGTTCCCCGGAGCCCACTATGGATGCAGATAGAATAAAACTTGGTCCCAAAAATTTAAACCTGCCTTTTAAAGTGGTCGGTGGCGTTTTGGTTTTATCGGGCGACAGCACATAGGGATCGATGGGTTCGGACATTGATTGGTCTTGATATGGGCCTTACAACGAGGCCAGGTATTTTAGGTTGTGTTTCATGCTGTCCAATGGCGAGCTTGCATATTCTTCCTGTTCTATAAAGATATGTTTTACACCTGAAGCTTTCTGAAGGGCCATCATGGCCCGAATATCCAGACCGCCCTTACCGAATTCGGTACTTTCTTTTTTGGTCATATCCATATCCTTGAGGTGCCATAAAGGAAAACGCCCCGGATATCTGTTAAAGTACTCCTTGGGGTCTTTCCCGGCCACGATCACCCACCCCAGATCGAGTTCCATATGTACCAGATCGGCCTCGGTATTATCCAAAAGCAGGTCGAACAAAACTTGTCCGTTATCCGATTCGAACTCGTATTCATGGTTGTGGTACCCAAATTTTAGGCCCAATTTTTTGCAAGCTTCCCCTGCTTCATTAAATTGTTCAGCTACTTTTTTATAGTTGTCTATCGTTTGCCCGCTGCTGGGCATGGAAGAGCAGATAACATATTCCTGCCCCGAAGCTACCGCTTCCTCCATGGTCGTTTGAAAATTATCGTCCAAAGCCACGTGGCCGCTGGTTAGTTTCATGCCCAAATCATCACATATCTGATTCATGTCGATGGGCGAAAGACCATAATAGAGTCCTTTTTTGCTTCTCGCCGATTCTATTTCCTTAAAACCTATGGCTGCGATCTGTTTTAGGGTGCCCACGGCATCCTTGGCCATTTCATCCCTAAAGCTATATAACTGTACGCCAAATTTTTGGGGGCTTTCGGAACCAAAAAGATCGTAGGGCAGCAATACGCTTCCCAATGCCAATGCACCTGAATATTTTATAAAATCCCTTCTTTGATTTGTCATTTATCCTAGTTTTGTTGTTGGTGCTGGGTGCTATAGTGGGCTTGCAGAAGGTCCTCCGCGTAGTCGTTGCCAAGGTCCCTCACAACGGTGTGTACATGGTTCGCGTTGTTCTGTATATTGTCATATTCGATCAGCAACATGGGCCCATGGATGCGATAATATTGGGCGATGCCCTCCTGTTGGCCACCTGCCCATGCGAAGCTTAGGTTTTCCAAACCCGCTGCTATGATTTTCGCCCTGAAGGTTTCTGAAAATTCAAAGATGTAATTACCGATGTATACATTCAACAAATCCATGAAAATATTTTTTTGGGCCTCGTTCAAATCACCATAACCGATGCCGATCTTCTCTACACCTTCCACTTTTCTTTTGTTCTCGGTAATGATTTCGGCGGGCGCTTCATCCGAGAATTTGGCCAGCTTGAGTTGGTCGGCGGTCAAGGAATTGACCAGGGCGAAGCCCAATTTCGACTCCTTTTTCAGCACCTGCTTGCCACGTTGCAGGTCAATTTTTACAATTGCGGGATTGGAACCCATAAAGGAGGGTGTGGCCGATACGATATTGCCTTGGTCGGAGGTAAAGTTCATGGAAAGATGGTGCCCTTCGAACCGCCATCCCCAGGGATCGGTCGATGATGGAGTGCCGAATATGCAGAAATGATAGTTCAAGGGATCACGTACGGTACCATCAGGCATGTGAAATCCGGCCTCTTCGATGACGAGCAATACTTTTTCAAGATCCCTGATATCTTGCGCCTTTGCGAAGCCTTCTGTGCTTAATGAAGCTTTTAATAGATCGAGTGCAGCTTGTGTCTGTGTCTCATTAAAGTCATGAAAGGTAGGTCCTTTGCGTATCACGGGGATGTAGTTCATGTTGAAGCGTTCGGCATCATCCAACGAAAAAGTTGCCGCTGCCCTCAATTCATCGGATAAGCTACCAAGAAAGACATTTGCCTTTTCGGAAAGATCTTGGGCCCCTATTTTTGCCAAGAATAAAAGGCATATGGCGAGCAATATTGTTTTTATGGGTTTCATCTGTATTCGATCAGGTGTTGGTTTGTATATGGTTAAAAGGCTTTGTTTACTAGGGATTATTTTAATCTATAACTTACAAAGGCAACCCGCTGACTATCGGGAGACCAAGAGGGCACATTTATGGTGCCTTGCCCCCCAAAGAGCTTGGCCATGACCTGAATTTCCCCGGTTTCAAGATTCATCAATCGCAACATCACGTCTTTATTGGGTGGATGGCTTCCCGAAGGTACCTCCGTTCCGAAAGAAACATAGACGATCCATTTTCCATCGGGCGAGGGGTGGGCGAACCAATCGTTATATACGTCGGTGGTAATCTGTTCCTGCTCGCTGCCATCGGGTTTCATACGCCATATCTGCATGGTCCCGGTCCGGTTGGAGTTAAAGTAGATGTATTTGCCATCAGGGGAATAATCCGGGCCGTCGTCCAAGCCTTCCGCCGTCGTGAGCCTGATCTCTTTTCCGCCGGCCGCGGGAATGGTATAGATGTCGTAATTGCCCTTCCGTTCGGCACAGTAGGCCAATCTTTTTCCATCCGGTGACCAACCATGCCAGTAAGAGGGGCCAAGGGGCGTGATTTTTTTGGGAACCCCACCTTCTATAGGGAGGGTGTATATCAGTGATTTTCCGGTCTCGGTCTGGTCACTGATCACCATTTGGGTCCCATCGGGCGAAATTCCATGGTCGTTATTGATCCGTTTTGCGAAATCCGTTGGAATCAATTGGGGTTGCCCCCCAGTGGCCGGAATTTTGTATAACAATCCGCCGCTATTATAGATCAAGGATTTACCATCGGGAGTCCAGTTAGGGGCCTCCAAGTGGCTTTGGGTATGGTATACCACCTTTCTGTCAAAGGAACTGATGGGGATGGTTTCCAAAGTGCTTTCCACTTTTTTGAGCGAATCGGGGATTTGGACAAGGGTTTCCAGCACAACATTAGAAAATTTGGCCGTTTCAATAATTTCGGCATTGTGGGAACATACGCCAAGACCTATATAAAAAGGGTCCTTGAACGGCAATTTAAAGGAACCTCCGGACGAGACCAATTTGCCATCGGCCAATGCAAGGCTCATCGAGAGGTAGTCCCCTTCCTTCTCAATTCGAATCCGTTTTGGTTTGGCAATATTGGATTGGACTTCCCTTGTGCCCCCCCCCATAATTTCCCTGTATTGGATGGAGGTGAGTCCGTCCCCATGAACGACGGCATCGGCATAGGCCGAATTCGGCTCCAAGCCCTGCCTAATGATCAGACATGCCTTTCGATGGGGATCGCCCCCTTCACCGATCCACTCTATATCGGCTGCCACGGAAACGTTTCCGGACATTTTTTTCCAGACAAAATGGAACTCATCGGTATCGAACCACATATTGGCGCCAC
>JBATHI010000379.1:0-15772 GCA_049666645.1 Flavobacteriaceae bacterium
TCTTCCCCGATAAAAGGAAACTTTTCTTTTGTGTCCGGGCCATTCAATAATCGTTCAATGCGAATGATCATATCTTGCAGTGGGGTATTAGGATAGAAACCTGCACCGAACGAGGTATCATTGGCCAACGGAACCTTACCTTTACCAATACGGTTGAACAATGCGACCAAATCCTCACTTCCCGGACGTATTTTTGAGATAACATCCATATCTTTTGAAACATCAAGATGCCGGATATTTTTTCGCAGCCATTTTTTTGCCGTTTCAACGGCAATTTCCGCAACCGGAATTTTTTTATCTTTTATTTGGGCAGTGGCCCTGCCGGCAAGGATCATGGTAATGGGCTGTATTACTTTTCCGCCCCCATAGGCCGGTTCGGATTGTCCCCCGATCAACAGGGCCTTATCTACATTATGGTGCATTATCGCACCAAACTCTTTTGTATAATAGCGGCAAAGTTCCATCGAAATGTGCTCACTGATCTCGTCGCATATGGTATCGGGATGTCCAACACCCTTTCGCTCGGCCATCTCAATGGTATCATCGGCAAAGTTTCCTATGATTATATTATGGGTCATTTTAATTTTTTCTCATTATTTTCCATGCCTTCCGTTACGCCTTACCATGATCTGGCACCGCGGCCGATCCCTTCCTTTCCATTATTGGCCTCAGTCCGGTTCTTTTTCTCTGGTGAACGGCACAAAACGAACCGGCAACAGGTTTTTGGTCGTAATCTTATTATTCTTTTTTTGGACCAATACCAACTGCCGTACCGAATGTTCTGGCCCTATGGGAATAATCAATCTTCCCCCATCCTTTAATTGATCCAACAAGGGCCGGGGAATGGAATCTGCCCCCGCGGTTACCATAAGGGCATCAAAAGGTGCCTTTGCCGGCCAGCCATGATAACCATCGCCCCATTTTACGATGACATTGCCGTAGCCCAACGCCATTAACCGGTCTTTGGCAGTGGTTGCAAGGTCATTGACAATCTCGATGGTATAGACCGAATCAACTATTTTTGCCAGTACGGCGGCCTGATATCCCGAACCCGTACCAATTTCCAACACCTTATCGCCGGATTTTAGCTGTAGTGCTTCCGTCATAAAGGCAACGATATAAGGCTGGGAAATGGTCTGGTCGTTGCCAATGGGCAGGGGGCCATCGGAATATGCAAACGCTTCCAGGTTATCGGGAACAAATTCATGTCTAGGGACGTTCATCATGGCATATAGGGTGGCAGAATCCTTTATTCCCCTTGACATCAGTTGCGTTTTTACCATTTGCTCCCTTTTGGCGTTATGGTCGTCTTGGGCAAGGCCGATTGTAAATGCCATACAAAGGATGGCCGTAATCAGATGTTTTGTCATTGAAACACCCTTCCCCAAAGCAGCCCTATCTTTCCTGTTGAGGTCGAAGACTATAGTATTCCGAATGATATCTACCCGTTGCTTCATAGAAAGTGGTTGTTGAAAATGCCATTGCTTTTTTGACCAATCGGCCGTTATCCCGTATGTAACCGAATACTGCGACTATCAGGAATAATGGAAATAGTGGTTATTCCTTTCATGGCTTAAAAGTTTTTGAAGTTACCTTAAGCACCCCAAAATGGGTCATTATCCCGATGGGAAACGTCCGATCTTATGATCGTAAAATCGCCCGTATCCTTTCAGATAGCGGCAAACTAATAATAATTGTGGGGCGACGAAATGACGTTGGTCAGTCATGTTGAAATAGTCGTTGATGGCATTAATATCATCCCATAGCCTCTATACGGTCCGGAGGATACCCTGTATCCCGCGAATTTCGGAAACTATCAAAAGAGACAAAGAATGGGGACGATCAGGATAAGGATTCAAATTTTGAAAAACGATCCCTTTGAACGGCGGTCATGTCGATACCTGCGCTGGCACCGCAATCATCAAGATTGGACCAATTGATATCAACCGAATTCTTCAAAGCATTGCGATTTCGAGTTTAGGCCAAAGAAAAAACCAAGACGAACTCCAACTTCAAGTTTGCAATTGACCAATATCATGGTTTTGAGTAGTAAACATAAATAACTTTAGCGGATAATATCCTGACTTTAAGATGAAAAACATATTAATACCTTCCGATTTCTCGCACAATGCGCTGAATGCCGCCCATTGTGCATTGAAAATGTACCACGAAGTGACCTGTAGCTTTTATATTTTGAATGCCTATTATCCAAACACCTCAATTACATCCGGTTTTGGAAGTACGGTAAAATGGAAAGGGACCAAGAAGTCGGAGCGTGAAATTTCCGAAGAAATGTTACTGGAAATGTTGGATTCCCTAAAGCAGAACAACCCCAATCCAAAGCATACATTCCATGCCATATCGAAATCTGGTTCCGTTCTACCTGCCATAAAAGAAGTTATTTCGAATCAGGGTATAGATCTCATCGTTATGGGAACCAAAGGAGCAACTGGAGCCAAAAGGGTTTTTATGGGGAGCAATACGGTCAAAGTCATCGATAATGAAGGAAATTGTCCTATAATCGCCGTACCACGAACCTACGATTTTATCGGTTTGAACAGTTTGATATTCCCGACTGATTTTTCCAGGGCCTTCACGGTAGGTGAACTCAATGCCTTGGTTGAACTGGCTACCCTATGGAAATCCGAAATAAGAATTTTTCATTTATCGAAGCAATTTTCATACAATGATGAAGAGAAGGCCAATAGGGAGATGCTAAAAGATTTTTTCAAGGGCTTGGAACTCTCATTCTATAAGGGAATTATTGATGCTGAGGTTCCGCATGCCATAGCCAAATTCAGTCAGGAGCGCAAAGCGGATTTGATAGCTTTGGTTCATTACCCGCGTTCTTTCCTGGATAAACTTACCAAGGAAGCCATCGTTAAAAAAGTGAGTTTCCAAACAAATGTTCCGTTGATGGTACTGCCCAGTAATCTGTAAATGACTTCTCTATTGATATACAAAGGTCGATCGATCGGTTTTATTTCTTTTCCATACTAAAAAGAAAACAAGCTTAAAACGGGTTACATCACTATAATTTCCTTAACCGAACCATCAGTTGACTTCGTATTAATGGTTTCTTGACATATGCAATTCAACATGGGGTAACCTATCCTCCTCAGCTCCTGCTTTACTTTTGTAAAGGCCGATGGCGTATCGTATACAAATGATAGGGTTCTACTTTCGAGGTTTATGTCAACGATTCTGATATCCAAAATCCTGCTCAAGTTCCGAAAAATACAACGCTTACCTTCATTTGCCTTAAGTCCTTGTATTTCCGCTATGGCCCTCACAATGCTTAATTTGTAATATTGGTTGCAAATTAGGCCCTCAAATATCGCGAATCACTGATTTAAATCAGGCATTTCTTCATTTGCTATATTTAACTTTAAAACTGATTGAACGAAATGCCATTAGAAATGAAACACATACTATTGCCCACTGATTTCTCTGAAAATTCATGGAAAGCGATACAATACGGTTTAATGGTGTTCCAAAATACCGTATGTACCTTTTATCTTTTTACGGTAAATCCAATACCGTCATATACGGGTGCACAATCCTCGGTTCGCACCAAGCAAGAAAAATTAAGAAAAAACATGCTAGAGGAAAGTCAAGAAGATTTGCAGAAGTTACTAAAAAGAATAGAAACACTGGGGCCAAGTCCGAAACATAAATTTGTTACCATTGCGGTATACGATTATTTTATCGATGCCGTAAAGAAGGTTGTTGCGCAAAACAGAATAGATTTAATTGTCATGGGCACAAAAGGGGCTTCTGGATTGAAAAAGATCGTAATGGGCAGCAACACTGCGGCCTTAATCACAAAAATCGATTGCCCATTATTGGCGGTCCCTGAAGATGCCCCCTCCGACACGCCAAGGGAAATGGTCTTGGCAACCGATTTCAAAGTGGAATACAATGAGGGGATGCTGGCCACCCTAAGAGAAATGGCAGCCTTGTTCAAGGCAGTTGTAAGGGTGTTGCATGTGATAAAAAAGGAAGGTTCTCTAAGCGCCGAACAGACTGAGAACAGAGCGTTGTTAAAAAAATATTTAAAGGATATGGAACATAGTTTCCATACTTTGACAAGCACAGAAGTAGAAACGGCCGTCCAAAATTTTGTGGCGGAAAAAAACATCGACATGATTGTCATGGTAGCCAAAAACAAGCGGCTTTTCCAGAGAATATTGCTAAAACCTACGGTGGAAAAAGTCAGCTACCATTTAGAAGTCCCATTTTTGGTTTTACACGAGTAAAAATATTTCAAAAGAAGTCATTAAAATGATTTCTTTGGAGAAAACCCAGCGGACATGATTTGTGATTACCCATTGTATAATGATCCAGCCAAAAAATAAAAGAGGACTCAACTTCTTTTCGTCCTTTTGATCCATTTTTCCAATTCAACCGCCCAAAAAACAATGCTCGATACGGCTAGTGTTATTCCCAATTCAGCCAGGTTAAGTGGTTGAGTTTTAAATATGGCATTGAAGAAGGGCATGTATATGATCATCAGTTGTAAAGCTAAGATGACTAATAACGCGCCGAGCATGGGTTTATTGGAAAGTATGCCGATCTTAAAAACGGATTCCCTATTTGAACGAATGGCCATTACATGTCCCAACTGGCTAAAACAAAGCACGGTAAAGGCCATGGTTTGCCAGTTGGTATTTTCGTGGTGTATGGCCCATGCCTGAATACCAAGGGTAACCATTCCCATAAAAAAACCTACCCATAGGATATGCATTGCCATTCCTCCGGCAAAAATGCTTTGTTTTGGGTTCCTCGGGGGGCGTTTCATAATATCCGATTCGGAAGGTTCCGAGGCTAGGGCAAGTCCCGGTAGACCATCGGTCACCAGATTTACCCATAGAATATGTATGGCCAAAAGAGGTATTGGCAGGCCAAAAAACGGGGCTAGAAATATGGCCCATATTTCACTTGAATTTCCCGTCATGATATATTTGATGAATTTCAGAATGTTATCGAATATTTTTCGGCCATGTTTTACCGCAACCACGATGGTCGAAAAATTGTCATCCAATAAAATCATATGGGCGGCTTCCTTGGCAACTTCCGTACCGTTGATTCCCATCGTAACTCCAATATCCGCATTCTTGAGTGCGGGCGCGTCATTGACCCCATCGCCGGTCATCGCCACGAAATGATCTTTGGCTTGCAAAGCCTTGACGATAATTAGTTTTTGTTTTGGACTTACCCTGGCATATACACGAACCTTTTCCACAATATTTTCCAGTTGATCTCCTCGCAGGGCATCAAGTTCCGAACCCTCCAAAACCAAATCGTCTCCCGAAGAGATGATGCCCAACTGTTTCGCTATTGCCTGCGCAGTGAGTTTATGGTCGCCCGTAATCATAACAGGAATGATCCCCGCTTCCTTACATTTCTTAACTGCCTGCCTGGCTTCTTCCCTTGGGGGGTCGATCAGTCCCACAAAACCGATAAGGGTAAGTTCCCTCTCCATATCAGCGGCATCGAAAGCCTGGGGCATCGAAGGAAGCAGCCTTAACGCATATCCCAGGACACGATATCCCCTTCCTGCCATTTTATTGGCCTTATATTCAAATTCGGGGACAAGTAGTTTTTGGCTTTCATCCAGTTTCTCCAATAATACCTCTACAGCGCCTTTGGTTATGACAAGTATTCCCTTATCCGTTTTATGGAACGTAGTCATGCATTTTCTAAAAGGATCAAAGGGCAATTCCTCGATTCTCGGGACGATTTTTTCCAATCGGGTCCTTTCAATGTCCTTGTCATAGGCATACTGTACCAATGCCACTTCGGTAGAATCGCCCAACCAATTTCCGTCCTTGTCCTTTGTGACATCGTTGTTCAAGGCCATTGCGTTCAAAAGCGTATGCCCGCTATTAAAAACCGATAGGGATTGGGCAGCCGCTGTTTCAAAAACTTCCTGAACGGTCATTTTGTTCAAGGTGAGCGTCCCCGTTTTATCGGAACAGATGTAGGTCACGGATCCCAAGGTTTCAACGGCGGGTAATTTTCTGATCAGGGCATTGTTCTTCACCAAACGCTTTGCGCCCAGCGCTAGGGTTATGGTCACAAGTGCGGGCATTGCCTCCGGTATCGCGGCAACGGCAAGGGAAATGGAAAGAATGAGCATGTTCAAAATGCTCTCGCCCCTTAGCCAGCCTATGGTGAAGATTATGGCACAAAGAATGAGAATTGCAATGGAGAGCTTTTTACCGAAAGTGTCCAATCTTTTTTGCAAGGGGGTTGCTATTTCATAGGTCTGGATCATTTTGGCAATATCTCCCAATTCGGTATCCATCCCGGTGGCCACCACGTAGGCAAGCGCCCTTCCATGGGTAATGAACGTTCCTTTGAAGCCCATGTTCACCCGATCGCCCAAAGCATAATCTTTTTCGGGGAGTTCATCGGTATTCTTTTCAACATTCTGGGATTCCCCGGTCAGGGCCGACTCATCGACTCTTACCTGATGTGTTTCAAAAAAGCGGACATCGGCAGGAAGAATATTTCCGGCTTCCAGGGATACGACATCTCCCTGCACCAAATCGGCAGCAAGGATGTCCATCGTCTTTCCATTACGTATGGCACGTGCATGGTTGGTAGCCATGCCTTTTAAAGCCTCCATTGCTTTTTCTGCCCGGTATTCCTGGATGAACCCCACAAGTGCGTTGAGAAGAACGATGACCAGAATAACAACGGTATCTATCAGATCTCCGATAGTCCCTGAGATAACCGCCGCCCCGATTAGAATAAGGATCATGAGATCCGTAAACTGGTGCAGGAACATTTTTAAAACGGTCTTTTTCTTTGTGTCCGCTATAACATTTTTGCCATCTTCTATGAGACGTTTAGATGCCGTTAAATCGTCAAGTCCAGAAGGGCTTGTATCCAACAACTGGGAAATTTCGGAAAGGGGCAACAAATGCCAGTTCATGGGATATCGATATTGGTTCTGTGAAATAATACGAACATCATTAGTACGAACACTAGAAGAATGAAGGCCGTATCCAATGCAAGTTTCCATTTCTTTTCAGCCCTAAAGACGATGCCGGTTATGCCAATGGCCGTTATGATGATGGTGCCAATTACCGGGATGATATGGTTTGGACTGGTATAAAGAAGTATGGGCCCCTTTATATAAAGCATATCGTCTAAGGCCAATATTCCAATATTAAAAATATTGCTCCCAAAGATATTGCCAATGGCAAGGTTAATGGCACCAATACGTATGGCAGCTACAGAAATTACTATTTCCGGCAGCGATGTCGATGCCGCCATAAACAATGTGCCAAATAAACTCTGTCCCAAGCCGGTCTCGGCTGCAAGTGCTTTTCCAAAAAAAGGGAGTGCCATCGCGGCCACCATTAAAATCCCCGCGTGGACGGAATATCTTGCGATAACCTGTTTTAAAGTCAGGGAGCCCGAACTTGGAAAGATATGTTCGATATGTTGCTTCTTTTCATAGAGGAACAATACACGTATGGCAACCAAGTAAATCGTAATAAACAGTAAACTGTATCCTCCTATCCAGGCCACCCTTCCAAAAATACCCGGCATCAATATGGCCACTGCCACCAGACCAAGCATAATAATACCAAACGATGCTGCTATCACATGTCCTTGCTGTACAATGGAAGTAAGCGGCTTTTTGGGATTGTAGAACATATCCATAATGGAAATGATCAGAATATTAAAAGCGCAACTTCCCACAATATCCCCTACAGCCAGGTCTGGAGCATCCACAATTACTACAGAACTGATTCCCGTGATCAACTCGGGCAACGAAGTTACCGATGCCATTAGAATTAGGCCCATAAACATTTTGCCCCACCCGAGCACGTCGGCCATCATATCTCCGTATTTTGATAACTTCGAACCACTTATCAAAATAACAAGGGCACAAATGATAAATCCTGCTATATTTAAGTAAATACCATTCATCATATGGTAGGGATTACTTCCCTTCAAAAATCATGCGCATAGTATTCGTTATTTACCCTACATCCAATGATAAACGTCAGTCCATCATAAAAACAAAGCTGAAATTTATTCACGATCATCACTTTCAGACTGGTTTTGGAAAGAATTCCGGTTGGTGTTGTAAGCCTGCCAATGTACTTGCCTTGTTATAATAACAATTGGTGTTTCCGCTCTTGCCTTTGACTCCTCAGCGCCATTCGGTTGATGCGCAAGAGACTCATTTTGTCGGGCAAGGGTGGTATTCTATGACTTTTGTTTGCGGCGATGCCATCAAAAAAGAAAAAGCCTCCAATTCGCTTGAAAGGCATTTCTTTAATGGTTTAGCTGCTGGTCTGGATGGGATTGCTACCTACGCTGCGGAAGCGGCCAAAGGGGGGGCTTGCAGCTACCAAGCCCCCACCAACTTCGTTGGCGGGCTCTTTTTTGGTCTTTGGCCATGAAAGCAGGCTTTCGGCCGATCTTGGGTTCAAGGGGACGGGATTGCTTCCCGCGCTGCGCTTCGGAAGCGGCCCAAGGGGTGGGGCTGCATGGCACGGCCCCTCTGCCAACTGCGTTGGCCTGTGCTTTTTAAATTTCTACACATTAAACGCGAGCGTTTAGCCGTAGAAATTTAAAAAGCCCCTCACACTTGGTGTGAAGGGCTTGTACCCTGCGGTCCGGACGGGACTCGAACTTTTCTCTAAAACCACCTGTTTTCAAGGCTTACCAAAAGGTGCTTTTTTATGCTCACCGCGAGGCGCACCTTTTAACATATGTTTAACGTTTGTCCAGAACTTCTAGCTTCTATATTACACTTTTTAGGGTCCATTAATAGTTTGATTTACGGCACTATGTAAAATCTAGAACGGACGACAATGAAAAGTTGCACACTTGGGAGAGGAGTCACCAATATGAAAAGAAGTTTTCAGATTTTATAATAAACGGACCTTAAAGAAAGACTGGTTACATGTTGTGTCTTTAAGTTCAAATTTATTTTTCTATCGAAATAACAGTAACAATTCTGTTCAGGGCATTTTCACCTGAGCAGGCTTCCCGGAAAAGCACTGCTAACAAAATTCTATACATTTCTAAGAGTAGTTATAGGGTTAGCTAAGGATGCCCTGTAGCTTTGGAAATTTACAACGAGAATAGCTATTACAAGGACAATGTGCGCGCCCAATGCGAAGAACCACCCAAACAGGAGGCCAACAACAACCCTGTACCTAGGGCAATAATGGACAACTTCTTCATATCATGTGTATATTTTAATTCAAAAATTCAAAATCGGGTTTCCGCATCTTTCTCGCCAGAAAAAAGGGAAAGCAATTCATGTTCGGTATGGGCCTTCTTGATCAAGGCATCCATAATGTTGGCTTTTTCTTGGTTTTCGCCAATGATATTCTCCGTTTCCGAAGGATCGTCCCTAAGGTTGTATAGCTCCTTGATTACGGGAATCGATTGATCCCGTACGTTCAATTTTACATACTTCCAATCCCCTTGACGTATGGCCTGTCGGCCACCCAATTCATAAAATTCCCAATAGAGGTACGGGTGTTCCTTTTGTTTTTCAGGCATGCCCAGTAGGGTGGGAAGAAACGAGAACCCATCGATGTCTGCAGGAGATTCGGAATCAACCATTTCGGCGAAGGTGGGAAGAAAATCCCAAGTGGCTACAGGGGTATCAGACACAGTGCCTGCCGGTACCTTTCCGGGCCATTTTACGATTAGGGGCACTCGGATGCCCCCTTCGTACAAATCTCTCTTAAAGCCTCTATATATACCGTTGCTATCGAAAAAATTGCCATCGTGGCCGCCCTCGTTATGAGGACCGTTATCGCTGACAAATACGATCATCGTGTTTTCCGAAATACCAAGTTCTTTTAGTTTTTCGTCAACTTCGCCGACCACATTGTCGATCAATGTCATCATCTGCGCAAAGCCCTTTTCGGGATTGGGCCAGTCCTTGTCCGTATATTGACCATAGTCGGGTACTTCCATACCATCGCCGGTAAAATAGCCTGCTTCGTTATTGGCGTGGGGCATGTTTATGGCGTAATATAGAAAGAACGGATTTTCTTTGTTCGCTTCTATAAAATTCAGGGCATCTGCTTGAAACTTGTCCAGCACATAGGTCTCCTTAGCCTTGGCAACTCCGGCGCCCTCTTTCATTCATTCTTCGTAATCAAAGCTCATATCGGTTACGTTGCCGACCAGTTTTTCCTTTTCCCCATCCCTGTACAAAAATTCGGGATAAAAGTTATGCGCATGCAACATGTTCACATAGCCGTAGGCATGATCGAAACCGTTTCGCTTGGGATCATCAGGTTCGGGATGATTGCCCAAACCCCATTTACCAATGACACCGCTTTTGTAGCCCTTGGCATTCAACAATTCGGCGATGGTGGTCTCGCTATCTTCAAGCAACTGCCCTTCAGGACTGTTGCCCCGAACTGAGGTATGGCCCGTGTGCTTTCCGGTCATCAATGATGCCCTCGATGGGGCACATACGGTGGAGCCGGCATAATGCTGGGTAAACAACATACCCTCTGATGCCAGTTTATCGATATGGGGTGTTTTTAAGGTTTCTTGGCCATAGCAACCCAAATCGCCGTAGCCCATGTCGTCTACGAGAATAAACACGATATTAGGCTTTAATCGCTCAATATCAACATCTTCCTTGACTACGGTTTCCTTTTTTTCCTTGCAGCCCATCGCACCTATGGCAATGGTCGCTATTAGAAAATAGCTTAAATAATAGGTCTTTCTACTCATAAAAATTCATTTTAATAGCCTGGGTTTTGACCCAAGTTCGGGTTGGCATCCAATTGATTCTGTAGAATCGGAAACAAGTTAAAGCTGGGGTTATTTTGGAAATTAAAAATGCTGCAGAGTAAAAAGCTCCAAAGCACTTTGAATCCTGTTACCGAAGCTTTTCTAAAAATGGTCAGTGTTCCGTTTATTTCATAAAGCATAATTATTAAGATTTTGCCCAGCACGAATCCCTAATCTTTAATTTATTGTCTATACTCTCACGACTTGCTAAACGCAGTGACGTCCCGGGTTTTGAATCGTTGTGTACCGAAGGTACGGATAAGATTCAAAAGACGGTAAGGACGCCGCCAAATTGCGGTTAGGTGCGTGTTGGGTCGTGGTGACACGAAGTGGCGGCTGAAAGCTGCCGCGTCCAACGGCGCGCCTGGCAATTTGGTTTAGCAGGTCGTTGGGACGGGTTTCCAAAGGGGCGGGAGCGCGAAGTACTGAGCGGCGTAGCCACTTTGGTCAGCTTCAGCTGTTCCAAGCGACGCGAACACACGACGGCTGCAAAGCAGCCTAGCTAATCCGTCCCAACGGTCTCGGCTAAGCGTAGTGCGACCGTATGGGCGCATTATAGCGTTTACATTGTTATGGTGCGCTTTTTACTCGTTTTGAAGCTCATTAATAACACTTAAAATATTCTCTTTATCTTTTTCTAAATTGTTGGCAACACTTCTAAAAAATGTTTGCCTATCATTGGGGTAATTCAATTCATAATTAACAGGTACCCCAATGTTTTCATAACATTTATCATTATTATCGGTGTAAACTTCATTTGAAAGTGAAAAATGCCAACCGTTTGGCAATGTCTTCTGTAAAGCATCTGAAATTGCCCCATTAGTATGTGAGCCTATACGTTTAAATTGCGTTAATTCCATTGAGCTTAAAGCCATCATATCTGTGGCACTTGCGGATTGTTGGGAAGTCAATAAATAAACGGGTTTTATATATGGATTTTTGGCCGCCTCTAAATAAATGGGTGTATTTATAGTGTAGCCGTGATTGTATCTTGCTTTTTTAAGAGCAATTTGCTTTCTATCAGGGTTAAATCGTCTCAAAATTTCTAATGCTACCACATCTTGTCCACCACCATTAAAACGAACATCAATGATAATATGCTTTGTTTCATTGAGGTCTTGCATTATAATATCCATTAATTTACTTATTCCAGCAATTTCTTCTGAAATTTGCTGTTCGTAATTTAAACGATCAAATGCGTCCATATATGTCGGAACAAATCCATTTTCTTTGACAAGGCTATCGTTTAAATTCAAATCTGCATATAAAAACATTGATTTGATTTGGATGTAGCCAACATTGTTTTCCATTTCCCCCCATGTTATAAGCCCCGTATCTTTGGTCAAATCTTTTTTAAGATAATAATCCGCAACGATTGCGGCAATCTCAAAATCGCCATATTCTTTTAATTCTTCTGTTTCTTCATCCGCTATTCCTGATTGAACTCGATTTTCCGCTGATTCGTAAACCTCATCTGTTGGTTCTATCGAACCGTGATTGTCTTTCAATTTTTCAATCATATCATCCATGACTAAATACAAATCAACCGCTGTGCTTTTTGAATTGATCTTGTTCTTTGCGTTTATGTAAAGACTATCCCAATCAATTTTATTGAGGTCGAAATAGGCATAGTGATTTTTGTAGGTATTTGCAAAAACCTCGAAATTATATGAGATATCGTTTTTATCTTTTGGGTTTTGATTGCAAAAGTCTGGAAGCTTTTTTATCCTTACGTAGTGATAGTTGTTAAACCCACGTTTTACGCTAAGTGTATCATTTGAAACTTGCATTGAATTTATGACATCTGAAATATTGCCTTCTTTTGCAGGTAAACAAGAAAAATCAGTTATGTCAAAATATTCATAAGAATTGGCCTCTAATTTAAGAATTTTCCCATATCCGATAGATTCCCAAATTCCTTCGATTGGGTTGTTTTCTCCTTTATTTGGTTTACAACCTATGAATAAAATAAAAAAAAGTAGTGGAGAGAAAAGAAAAATTTTCGTTCGCATACTGTTGATTGATTTCTAATCTAATGATTCCAATTTTAAATGTATGTTACAGTTTTTCTTAAATGCACCACAACATCCTAACAAACGCAGTAACGTTCAGGGTTTTGAATCGTTGTGTATCGAAGATACATATAAGATTTAAAAGACGGATTGGACGTTGCCAAATTGCTTTTAGCGATTGTTGTGTGGAGTGGACGGTTTGAACCGGCAGCGCCAAAGCTGTTTTTAGGTAGGAGGCAAAGCAATTTGGTTTAGCGGGGCGTTGTGTCGAATTTCCTTTGGTGCGGGGCTTTGCGGAGCAAAGTATAGCACCATAGGTCAGCTTCAGCTGAATTCGACACAACGTATGTATATAGTAACAAGTTACTTTATTTCTACTTTGTGATCACTTCTATTTTTGATATATCAATCGTTTATTTGAACTTTGCTTATTTGCTGGCCTTCTCCTGCCTGTTGTCTTTCATGGCTATTACGGTAACTTTATCTTTGTTGAAAATATAGTAAACAGTTGTATTCTTATGAATTACTGCTCTCCTCAAAAGCTTTTGCCTTTTTGATTCGGGATATAGAGTAGGAAAATTGGAAACCGTTAATTCAAATTGCCGTAACAGACTTTCAAACTTAGAGACTTCCCTTTTCGTGAATTTTACAATCAGATAATTCTTAATGGCAATGCCGTTTAGCAACGACCTCCTTGTCCACTCTACCTCAAATGGTTTATCCATTTGTCAAACCTTTCCAGAATTCTTTCGAATTCATGGTTTCACCTTGCTGATAATCCTTAATACCGCTCAAGATATTTACCCTATCACTTTCGGTAAGTTCTTCCCACCAATCGGTAGATTTGCCTTCGCTTGATAATTTGACGGAGTTAAGTAGCCCAAGTATTGAATCATCGGTTAAGGTTTTGATCCATCCTACCAATTCCTTCCTTGTATGGTCCATTTCTGCAGTACTCATGACATCGATTTATAATAAAATTACAAAAACCAGGCAATATGCACATTTATAACTTAAAGAATATTCGTTTTTTTGAACTTGAAAGAATTGGACCAGGGCTTTTCATAGCAGGTTTAATAAAGTGCAGACTTTATTTGGTCTTCGATCTCATTCACTTGCAAAATGCATTTCCTCTTTCAGTTCAGAAATCCTTGTCGCTACAACATCCGAAAAGTATGGCTTTTTATCACCGAATTTTTCAAGGAAACTTGAGTATTGATCCAGTTTGACCTTGGGATCATCGTATAGTTGGTCCACCAAGGTACAGATTTGATAATATACCATATGATTGGTGTCATCCTCCTCAAAAGCCAACTTGTAATAATTCAATGCAGCTTTTAAATCATTTTGTTCCCTGGCCAAGCCGGCCAAGGCAACATATTCACCGGCAAGAACCGGTTTTTTGGCTTTGATGGCCTTCTTGAAAAATAGGGCAGCACTATCCAATTTTTGTTCCTTCCAATACACACTGCCCAAACCATTATATGCCGTTGGTATGGACTCTTCAAAATTTAATAGGACACTATAGGCACTTTTGGCTTTTTCAAACTCCCAGAGCCTATAATAGCATTGCCCCAATTTTTCATAAATATATGGTTTGCCTTCACCCAGGTCTAAAAGCTTTTCAAATAAGATCTTCGCTTTTTCGTATTCATCGTTGTTGAACAAGGCCAGCGCTTTCAGATTGATCAGGGAAACATCATTTGGGTAAAAGTCGAGCCCTTTGTCTACGTAAAGCAATACAGAATCTTTTTCCTGTTGTCCAACATAGTATTTGCCCAATTGAAAGATACTTCGCAAATGTTCATTATCGAGATTATAGGCGGTATTAAGATATTGGATTCCCTCTTTGAAGCTGTCCAGTTCGATCATCGTAGTTCCCATATAATAATAGTATTCGGGATTCCTGCTACCTTCATGTATTAAATCATAAAACTGATAAACGGCCTCTTGGGTCTTATTGGTCTTTAATAATAATTTTCCCAATTCAAATCGGGGAAGCTCATAGGAAGGGTTATTTGCAATAACATCCTCATATTGAATGATGGCCTTGTCATAATTTCCGATTGCATTGTATGCGCGGGCAATTTGTAGATTTGAATTCGTCCTGTTGTCCTTGGCGTATTCATTTATGGCCTCCGTATAATTGCCGAGAGCGTATAGACTATCGGCAGCTGACAAGCCTGATGATTGGGCGATTGAATTTCCTGTGACAAGTAATAAAAAAAATTGAATTGATTTTTTCATTAACGCTGATTTACATTCAAAAACTAAATCTATAGATCCTAAAAGCGCATCATTCAATAATTTCTCTTGCCTTTTTGCCGAAACACTCTTATCTATTGCCCTCCAATCCTATAGGTCAAAAATAAAGTGGGATATTGGATAATATTCATCCCTTTCTGAATTTTCATTTAAATAAATATACATATAAAAGGTGGATTCCTTTTCTTACAATCTTACCTCAATTAACCGCTAATGGTCTGTAATCATGAGCCGATTAATATTGCCTTTCGGTCCATAATTTTCAACTAACTCATTAAAACGTTTTCCAACTGACTGGGCTCGAAACAGTGGATGTAAATTGAAACCAGCGCATTGATTGGAAATACGATTACGGAGATTTATAAATGCGACATTATGATTTCATTCTTGCCTCTTCGCCCAGTTGTATAAAAAAACAGCCCCATGGAGGCTGTCTTCGGTACATTTTAAAATAACATAAAGTTATAGATCGCCAGTTATTTCCGCTCAAGAATGATCTTCCACGGTCGCATCGGGGGCATTTTTCTTAACCGAGGCAATTCCGTTTTCCATGGCAGAAGCACTAGCGTACATTTCGCTTGCACCTATAACCTGACCATTGGTCGCTTTAAGATTGAAATAATGGCTTCCGTCCTTTGCCGTCTTTTTTTCATATTTTTTGTCATCCTGGGCATTGGTCTTTACCGAGCTTATGC
>JBATHI010000380.1:0-4815 GCA_049666645.1 Flavobacteriaceae bacterium
AGTGGACTGTGGTAAAAATCGGGCGGATTGATGGCGGCTTCAACCTGGGATGCCGTCATCATTCCGCGAGACCCATCGACCAATTTACAGGAAACCCCACTGTTGAAACTTACCCCGCCCCCTTCATAGTTGTACACATGGGCATATTTGTCGCATATAAGTTGATCACCTGGCTGCGTGTGCAGTTTTATGGCAGTTTGGTTGGTCATGGTGCCCGAGGGAAAAAACAGGGCCGACTCCATCCCGAACAATGCCGCGACCTTTTCTTCCAAGGCATTCACACTCGGATCTGCCTTAAAAACATCATCTCCTACCTTAGCGTACAGCATTGCTTCCAGCATACCCTTGGTAGGCTGGGTCACCGTATCGCTTATCAAATTTATTTTCAATGGATTAAGTTTTAAATGAAAGTCATCAACGCCAAGAATACCAAAATAACCATTTTAATCTGCACAGTCCATGCCTATCGGCGAACCATCGGGTATGGTCGCTACGGGGAGGACCTTAAATTGATCGGGATGTCTATAAAAATTATCGATTCGCCGCATCATCTCCATCGCATAGGTATCGTCAAGCGAGGTTAGAAATGAAGCGCTCAGCGACCTTATCTTTTTATTGGCAATGGCATTGACCTGAGGGTGAACCTTATCATTCGCTGCCAAGTTCATCAAATGGAAAAGTACCCGAAAACTGATGTTCTGCTGTACCTCTTTCATATAAGGGTCTTTGTGATTTTTCTCTATCGTGCCTGAGATCACCGCTCCTAAAACTTCGTCCAAACCAATATTATCGCTATCCAAGGCTTTTTGCTGGATGAGCCTGGAGGCGCGTTCAGGATGCAGTAAGAGCTCCAAGGTCATGTCTGCAGCCGTTTCCGGTGCCGCAAGGGCGTCGAAGGAAACGCCAGTTCTTCCCTGCAGCGATTCCCTGGTGCGATTATATCCAATGGCACGGGGCGGGAACAAGCTTAACTTTTCCCTGGGAATGGCGATAAGTGAGGCATCCAAGGTCTTTAAAATAGTGGCCAAAGCCTGTTTTTGTGCATTTTTATCCACAGTTTTGACGGTAAGCTGGCCATCGCCCTTGACGGCATAGTTGTAATCCAAGCCTCCGATGACCTTGCTAACGGCTTCGGTTTGATATCGATGGAAGAAATAGAGCGGTGCAAAAACATCTTCCAAGACTGCATTGGCCTCATTTTTTCGGATGTTGTCGATCGAAAAATTATTGATGGCCACTTCACGGATCTTTAAAACGTTATCCAATTCAGTACTCACGTTTTTCCCATTGTCCCATAAATGTGCCAAAACATGGGCCCCACCCATGGGCCTTGCATCCTGGTCGGAAATATATCGCAGTCCGGCTTGGCCTGCCAATTCCAATATTTTGTTGAGTCCCTGTTTTTGATCGCTTCCTTCCGGAAAATCTGCGTATGAATAGGCTACGGTTACCTTGTCCCATGCCCCGATACCGGTCGCATAGGCATCCGAAAAATCGATTTTACCATCGACCAGATGAAACTGAGGATGGGGATAATCCATCACCGAGGCCCTACTGTTGGTACTTGCCGCATAATTATGGGCAAAACCCAACGTATGTCCTATTTCATGTGCGGAAAGTTGGCGAATCCTTGCCAAGGACATGGAAAGCATGGCCTCATAGTTATCATCACGATCGGCGAAAGGCCTGTCCATTAGTGCCTGGGCGATCAAAAAATCTTGTCGGATGCGCAAACTTCCCAGACTCACGTGCCCCTTCATGATTTCTCCTGTTCTTGGATCGGTGATGCTGCTCCCATAACTCCAGCCCCGTGTCGATCGATGCACCCACTGGATCACATTGTAACGCACATCGAGAGGATCTACATCATCGGGCAACATTTTTAGTTGGAAAGCATCTTTGTAGCCCAAGGCTTCAAATGCCTGGTTCCACCACTGACCTCCTTCCAAGAGCGCGGAACGAACAGGCTCGGGCGTTCCATTGTCCAGATAATATCTGATAGGTTCGACCGCCTCGCTCACCGCTGCGGTTGGGTCATTTTTAACCAACCTGTGACGGGTAACGAACTGTTTCAAAATGGGTTCCTCCACTGGAGTGGCATAGTCATAATAGGAAAATGGGTAGGAACCGCTTCTTGGATCGAACTCCCGTTTTTGATACCCGTCATCGGGAAGTTCAATAAAGGAATGGTGCTGTGCCACGGTGACCAAATCTGGATTTGGGGTCACCGAACGGATATAACCTCCTTTGGCCTCGCCCTTGAAAGTCAGCGTAAGGTCGAACTCGATATTTTTGGGAAAGGCCATGGTGCGTTCCATCGCCATGGCACTTCTATCCTTGTCCAGGATATAGATGCCTTGATCGGCCGCTTTCAATCGTTGTATTACCCCATGCGCATCCTGCATTAAAAAATCGGAGAGATCGATCACAAATTTGCCATTGTTTTCATCCTCGATCTTAAAGCCGAACAACACCGATTTGGCAAAGGCCTGTTCCACCGATTTTCTTTCCTGTTCGTTGTCGGTCAACGCCCTATATTTAAGATTGGGCTGAACCATGAGCAATTTATTACCGGCTCTTTTAAAATACACCACCTGCTCATTCCCTAGTTGCCCCCTATCCAATCCTAGATCATTGCTTCCAATTCCACTACTTAGTGAATACACATAAAGAAATTCCTTTTCCAGCTCCGGAACTTCCATGAATATTTTGTCGGTCTTGGCATCATAATAGAAATTGAAGAGACCTTCGAATTTCTGGTAGTCCTTGCTTTTCTCAGCAAACTGGCTATGGCCCATTTGCAGCATAAACAGGAAAAATATCGGTTTTATAATATGTTTCATTTCAATTTGATTAACCGCTAAATTTAGACAAAAATGCACAATCTGAAGTTTTCATTCTAGAATCCATCAGAAAAATGAACTTGATAGGAAATAGGCCAAATTATTAATCCTTTGATAAATATATGCTTGTTTTTTATAAAATTTCCAGCAATGATACCGCCAAAATCGTTTATCTTTTCGGAAAAAGAGGAGGGCATGCAAAAATTGGAAAATCAGATCTTTTCATCCTATCAACGGAACCCCTTGTTATATGACGAAATTTTTGACGAAAAAGGAGATGTGAAGGAAGTCTACCGGAAACTTTTTGACCTGTACGGTGCACATTCCATACAGGACTATGTGAAATTGAACGAAAAGGCCAAATCGTCTTTCTTTAATCAAGGGATCACCTTTCAGGTATACGGCGGCAAGGAAAGCCAGGAAAAAATTTTTCCGTTCGACCTTTTTCCGAGAATCATCGATATCGATGAATGGGACATCATTGAGCGCGGGGCCATACAGCGCAGCAAAGCGCTCAATCAATTTCTTTGGGATATCTATCACGAAAAAAAAATCATCCGTCAGGGCATCGTGCCCATGGAATTGATCAGCTCCTCGGCCAATTATTTACATCAAATGATCGGCATCGATCCCCCCGGTGGAATTTATAACCATATTTCGGGCACCGATGTCATCAAACACAATGATGGTAAATACTATGTATTGGAAGACAACATAAGATGTCCTTCCGGAGTGAGTTATGTAATCTGTAATCGAACCGCCTTGAAAAGAGCTTTGTTCGGCGTCTTCAACCACTATCAAACGTATACGGTAACCAATTACGCCGAAAACCTTTTAGACCTGTTGGAAAGTGTAAAACCCAAAGGAGTGGACGTGCCCAATTGCGTGGTGATTACCCCGGGAATGTTCAATTCTGCTTTTTATGAACATTCTTACCTGGCCAAAACCATGGGGGTGGAATTGGTGGAAGGCCGCGATCTTTTTGTCGAAAATGACTTTGTTTACATGAAGACCATCCAAGGCGCCGAAAAAGTGGATGTAATCTACCGTCGAATCGATGATCTTTTTATCGATCCATTGGAATTCAAGCCCGATTCAAGCTTGGGGGTGCCCGGTTTGTTCGCCGCATACAAGAAAGGAAATGTGACCTTGGCCAATGCACCTGGCACCGGGGTTGCGGACGACAAAGCGGTTTATACCTATATGCCCCAAATCATCAAATATTATTTGAACGAGGAACCCATACTCAACAATGTGCATACCTACCACTGCAGTAGGCCCGACGAACTGAAATATGTTTTGGACCACGTTCAGGAATTGGTCATCAAACCCGTTGATGAAGCCGGTGGTTATGGCATCTCCATTGGAAACCGGCTTACCAAGCAGGAAATCGAGACGGTGAAGGCACAGATCAAGGAGCATCCCAGAAAATATGTAGCCCAGCCTATTATGTCCTTATCGGTGCATCCTACCTATATAGAGGATACCGAGTCTTTCGAACAGCGGCATGTTGATTTGAGGACTTTTACCGTGTTGGGAAAAGACCGGGAGTTTGTGCTCAAAGGAGGGCTCACAAGGGTGGCGCTCAAAAAAGGAAACCTAATCGTTAACTCGTCCCAAGGGGGCGGCTCAAAAGACACCTGGGTGCTAAAAAAATAACCGAACTATGCTTGCAAGAGTAGCCAACAACCTATTTTGGATGGGCCGTTATATTGAACGCTCGGAACATACCGCACGATACCTGAACGTGAATTATTTTTCATCCCTGGACGCGCCCAATGAATTATCGCAGTCCAGGCAATTCGTCTTAAAGTCGATGCTCTTTATGGTGGGTGACCCTGTTAAAGATGAATCTGAATTTCTTGATGAAGAGTCGGTATTGTATCAGATTGGCCTGGATACCCATTTTCCCTTTTCGATCATCAACAATGTGAAGTATGCCAGGGAAAATGCGAACAGTGCCCGCGACCTG
>JBATHI010000381.1:0-2499 GCA_049666645.1 Flavobacteriaceae bacterium
TACAGAGCCTATTCCATATGGTCAAGGAAATGGGACTTACCGTAGAGGAAGTTGATAAATTAACGGGGCCGGTCATCGGCAGGCCGAAGTCGGCTACCTTCCGAACCGTTGACGTAGTGGGCTTGGATACCCTCGTACACGTGGCCAACGGTATTTACGGAAACTGCAAGGACGATGAAAGGCACGAACTGTTCAAACTGCCCGGTTTCATCGAAACCATGATGGAAAACAAATGGCTGGGCAGCAAATCGGGACAAGGGTTTTATAAAAAAGTGACCACGGCCGGTGGCAAGAGTGAAATCATGACCCTTGATTTGGATACGCTCGAGTATCGCGCCAACAAAAAAGCCGGTTTCGCCACTTTGGAAGGCACCAAAACCATTGAAAAGGTCATCGATCGATTTAAAGTATTGATCAAAGGGAAAGACAAGGCGGGCGATTTTTATAGAAAGAGCTTTGGGGCCCTATTTGCTTATGTATCGCAACGAATCCCAGAGATTTCCGACGATCTCTACAAAATAGATGATGCCATGAAAGCCGGTTTTGGGTGGGAACATGGCCCTTTTCAGATTTGGGATGCCATTGGCCTGGAGCAAGGCTTGGAACTGATAAAAAATGAAGGACTTGAAGCGGCCGATTGGATAAAAGCCATGAAAACGGCTGGGGTCAGCTCATTTTACAATGTAAAGGAGGGAGCCAGTTATTACTACGATATTCCCAAGAAATCGTTCCAAAAAATCCCCGGACAGGATGCCTTCATCATTCTAGACAACATCAGAAAATCCAGGGAAGTCTTCAAGAACAGCGGGGTCGTGGTGGAAGATCTGGGCGATGGTATATTGAATGTTGAATTTCAATCGAAGATGAACACCATCGGCGGTGACGTATTGGCAGGACTTAACAAGGCCATCGATTTGGCCGAGAAAGACTTTCAAGGCCTCGTGGTGGGCAATCAGGCGGCGAACTTTTCCGTTGGCGCGAACATCGGAATGATATTCATGATGGCCGTAGAGCAAGAATACGATGAGCTGAATATGGCCATCAAAATGTTCCAAGACACCATGATGCGCATGCGCTACTCGAGTATTCCAACGGTTTCAGCACCCCATGGCATGTGTTTGGGCGGCGGTTGTGAACTATCCATGCATGCCGATAAGGTGGTCGCGGCGGCTGAAACCTATATCGGTTTGGTGGAATTTGGCGTAGGCGTGATTCCCGGCGGTGGCGGTTCAAAGGAAATGGCCTTAAGGGCCTCCGATACCTTTAAAAAAAATGATGTGGAGCTCAACGTCCTGCAAGAATATTTCTTGGCCATCGGGATGGCAAAGGTTTCCACCTCTGCCTATGAAGCCTTTGATTTGGGAATACTGCAAAAAGGTAAGGATATTGTCGTGGTCAATAAGGACCGTCAAATTGCCACGGCCAAGGCCTATGCGAAATTGATGGCCGAATCGGGTTATACGCAACCCGTTAGGCGTAAGGATGTGAAAGTACTTGGAAAACAGGCCTTGGGCATGTTCCTGGTAGGCACCGATTCCATGGAAGCAGGCCACTATATTTCAGAGCACGATAAGAAAATCGCCAATAAGCTGGCCTATGTCATGGCGGGCGGGGACCTTTCCGAGGCCTCATTGGTCACCGAGCAATACCTGCTCGATCTCGAAAGGGAGGCCTTCCTATCGCTATGTACCGAAAAAAAGACCTTGGAGCGCATCCAGCATATGCTCAAAACAGGCAAACCCTTAAGAAACTAAACCATGAAGACAGCATATATAGTCAAGGCATACAGGACCGCAGTGGGCAAGGCGCCCAGAGGGGTATTCCGTTTCAAAAGGCCCGATGAACTCGCGGCCGAAACCATCGAGCACATGATGAAGGAAGTGCCACAGCTCGACAAAAAAAGAATTGACGATGTGATCGTGGGAAACGCGATGCCCGAAGCGGAACAAGGCCTCAATGTTGCCAGACTGATCTCGCTCATGGGATTGGACATCGATGATGTTCCCGGTGTCACGGTGAACCGCTATTGTGCTTCCGGTATTGAAACCATCGGAATCGCCACAGCAAAAATTCAGGCGGGGATGGCCGACTGTATCATTGCGGGCGGGGCGGAAAGCATGAGCTATATCCCCATGGGGGGGTATAAGCCGGTTCCCGATTACGCTGTGGCCAAAGAAGGGCATGAAGATTACTATTGGGGCATGGGCCTGACCGCGGAAGCGGTGGCGCAGCAATTCAAAGTCTCCAGGGAAGACCAAGATGCCTTTGCCTTTAACTCCCATCAAAAAGCCCTAAAAGCCCAAAGTGAGGGCAAGTTCGATCAACAGATCGTTCCCATTGAGGTGCAGCATACCTTTGTCAATGAAACCGGCAAAAAAGAAACCAAAACCTATACCGTAAAAAGCGATGAAGGGCCAAGGGCAGATACCTCAATGGAAGTTCTTGCCAAATTACGCCCTGTTTTTGCGGCAGGAGGAAGCGTGACAGCCGGAAATTCAT
>JBATHI010000382.1:0-1881 GCA_049666645.1 Flavobacteriaceae bacterium
GCTTCCCATGGCTTGTCCTAATTTCCTATCTTAGGTACTTATAAATCATTCCTGGTTGGGCCTGGGCTTTTAAAGCAACGGGGCATAGCCAGGACCGTTACCTGCAAGTGCATAAAAAGAAGTTTAAAATAATGGTGAATGAACAATAAAATCACTTTTTTAATTGGAATACTAGGGGTTAGTCTTGTTGTAGTTTCTTCTATTTTAGGTGGACTTCTAATTGAAAATTATAGTATATTAAGTCAATATATAAGTGAATCTTATGCAATTGACACTGAATACGGAAAAATTTTAAGAACATTTGGTTACATCCCAAGTGGTATTTTTATTACCTTATTTTGCTTTCTTGGAGTGAGATATTTTGAACCTTCCAAACTAATCAAAATAGGATTTTATGGAATCGGAATATTTTATGGACTAGCAACGGCAGTTGTTGGAATATTCCCCTGCGATAGTGGTTGTAATAGAGAATTAATCGATCCTAGCTCCTCTCAACTAATTCATAATTTTGTGGGTTTGCTAACTTATCTATTCGTTCCTGTTTTTATGATTTTAGTTGGATTTGGATTAAAAAAATCACCCAATAACAATACGTTTTCTTTACAATCAATTGCATTTGGCGTAATCAGTATTTTGTTTGTATTTATAATAGTTACTAACTCGAATTCTAAATACATCGGACTTTATCAAAGAATCATAGAATCGGTATTTGTTATGTGGATAATCATTTGTGCTATTTTAATAAAAAATAAAAAAACCAGCAGGTAACAACGTATAACCGAAATTACGGCGGATTCGACTACGTCCGAATCCGCGCGGAATTGCTAACGTCTGTACTAAACCAAAAATTAACGTTTATTAATCCGTAACTGACGGTTATACGAGACCGTTGTAGTTAATTAAAAGAGAAAGCGTGTGGCATACAAAGAAGTCAAACTAAGAATAAGATGAAAGCAATTACAAAACATAAATATGGAGGTCCGGAAATTCTTGGTTTGGAAGAAGTAGAAAAACCAATAGTAAAAGAAAACCATTTACTGATTAATGTTAAGGCAAATTCTGCAAACCCTGCTGACTGGCATATCTTAAGAGGCAAACCTTTCTTTGCACGATTTACCTTTGGTTTGTTTAAGCCAAAAGATCAAATTCTTGGTGCTGACTTTGCCGGTATTGTAGAAGAAGTAGGACAAGGTGTCACAAGGTTTAAAGTTGGTGATCGTGTATTTGGAGAAAAGTTAAAAGGAGGAGCTTTTGCAGAGTATACCTGTGTTCCAGAAAATGCCTGTGGCTTAATGCCAGATGAAGCTGATTATAGCGAAATGGCATGTGTCCCAATTGCAGGATTAACAGCACTACAGGCATTAATAACTCATGGAAAACTAAAAGAAGGAGAATCAGTTTTGATTAACGGCTCTTCGGGAGGAGTTGGACATTTTGCCGTACAGATTGCAAAAGCCTATGGGGCTCATGTTACAGCTGTTTGTTCTTGTAGAAACATCGACTTTGTGAAATCCATTGGTGCTGACAAGACCATCGCCTACGATAAGGAGAACATTCACCTGCACAAAGGAGAATATGATTTGATTGTTGATACAAATGGTAATCTAAATCATGCTGATTATAAACGGATGGGAAAACGCGGTGTTATGGTTGGTTTTACCACCATGGGACATATGATATCAGTATTGCTAAAAAAAGGATTTAGTAAATTTCCTCTTACGCAGTTTACTGCTGAAGTCAATAGTGAAGATCTAAATACATTATCAAAGCTTATAAAAGATGGTAAGGTGAAACCGTATATAGAAAAAATATATCCCTATTCGAAAATCCCAGAAGCTATTGGACAGATAGAATCAATGAGAACGAGGGGAAAGGTTGCCA
>JBATHI010000383.1:0-8640 GCA_049666645.1 Flavobacteriaceae bacterium
GTAACTTCCAAAAGATTGTGCTCTCTACAATAGGAACCATCCCATTTCAATCTCAAGCAAGTTGATCACAAAGAAATATTCAGCATCTCCTATGACCAATAAATTTCATTGTGCCATTTTTATCGACAACCGATCAAGTAAGGGCCAACTCCTGGAGTCGCTTTTGGACGGAGATCCACCGATGGGATTTGATGCTTTAAAGGGATTAAAAGGCGCCCTTTTCTCCAAACTCGCCTTGGAAGCGTTCATGGAAGAAGAAGAACGGCACGATACCAAAATACTCACTGAAAATAAGGGCAGAAACCTCAAAACCTTTTCGAGCGGGGAACAGAAAAAGGCGCTGTTGCATTATATCCTGCAATCCGAACCCGATTATATCGTGCTCGATAACCCCTTCGATAATTTGGATGTCGAATCTCAGGACGACCTAAAGAAACGACTTGAAGTGATCGGCAAAAGTACGGCCCTGATCCAAGTCATCAGCCGTAGTACGGACTTGTTGCCCTTCATGACGAAATTCGCCAGGCTGAAAGAACGGGAACTGGTTTTTATCGACCATGGTGAGGCCCTTCGACCGATTGCCTTTCAACCCTTCAGCGGCAAGATCCCCAAGGCACCGGGCACTCCTGAATTTTCAGGAAAAGTACTGATCGAACTCAAGGATGTCAATGTCGCCTACGAAGGGAAACCCATTCTCCATCAGATCGATTGGGTCATCAAAAAAGGCGAATTTTGGGAGCTCAGGGGGAAGAACGGCAGTGGAAAAACAACCCTTTTGTCAATGATCACAGGGGAAAATCCAAAAGGATACGGGCAGCAACTCTTTATCTTTGGGAGGAAAAAAGGAAGTGGGGAAAGCGTTTGGGACATCAAAAAAAATATCGGCTATTTTACCCCTTCGATGACCGATAAGTTCACCGGTTATCATTCGGTGGAGCATATGGTGATCAGCGGCCTGACCGACTCCGTAGGCCTCTATGTGCAACCGACAGAAGCTCAAGTACGGCTGGCCGGGGAATGGCTGCAGTTGATCCGGATGTGGCATCTAAGATCTGCCCTGTACCACGACCTGAGCATGGGCCAGAAGCGTTTGTTGATGTGCATCAGGGCGATGATCAAGCATCCCGTACTGTTGATTTTGGATGAACCCACCGCCGGGCTCGACGATGAAAGTGCCGATCTCTTCGTGGCACTGGTCAATAAGTTTTCCAAGGAGAGCAGCACCGCCATCATCTTCGTGTCGCACCGAAAGGAGCCCGGACTGAGACCGAAAAGTATCTATGAACTGGAGATGACCCCTGAAGGATCTCTTGGCAAAAAGGTATAAAAAAAAGCCGCTGTTCTAACGAATAGCGGCTTTTGATCGGAAATATATGATTATGCCTTGGCCTTGGCCATGGATTTTGGTTTTTCCTTTTCGGGCGAGGTCACACTCTTCTTCAAAGTATCGTACATCACCGGGGTGGCGATGAACAAGGAAGAATAAGTACCTACCACGATCCCGATGATCATGGCGAACATGAAGCCCCTAAGCGATTCGCCACCAAAAATAAAGATGGCCAGCAATACCACCAAGGTGGTAAGGGAGGTGTTCAAGGTCCTGCCCAGGGTACTGTTCAAGGCGAGGTTGGTATTCTCGCCCGCTTTCCATCCTTTTTCATTGATGATTTCACGGATTCGGTCGAAAACGACCACGGTATCGTTCAAGGAGTAACCGATCACCGTAAGGATGGCGGCGATAAAGGCCTGATCGATCTCCATGTTAAAAGGCATTACTTTGCCGAACAGCGAAAAGACGCCCAGTACGATCAACACATCGTGAAGTACCGCGACCACGGCACCCAAGGAGAACTGCCATTTACGGAAACGCAACAGGATGTACAGGAACACCACGGCCAAAGATCCGATGATGGCCAAAAATGCGTTGTTCTTGATATCATCGGCAATGGTTGGGCCCACTTTGACGGACTGAAGGATTCCGACCGAATTTTCCCCGTCTCCTGTAATGAAATTGGCCTTGGTCATGCCATCGGGCAATAATTTCTGAAGGGAAGTGAACAGTTTGTCCTGAATTTCATCATCAACCTCAATGCCCTCAACGTCAACTTTGTAAGGCGTGGTTACTTTGATCTGATTGGCTTCCCCGTAAGTTTTTACCCCGGTCCCACTACCGAAAACAGTATTCAATTCAGAAGCGATCTCGGAAGGGTTGACCTCTTTTTCAAATCGGATCTGATAGGTCCTCCCCCCTACAAAATCTACTCCTTGTTGCAGTCCTTGCCCGAAGAAAAGGGAATACAGGCCGATAATTACCAAGATGGTCGAAAACACATAGGAGATTTTCCGCTTGCTCAAGAAATCGATATTGATATTTTTGAAGAGGTTCTTGGTCAAGGCAGTCGCGAAATCGAGCCTTCTCGTTTTACCGCTCAAGTACCAATCAACCAATAACCTGGTGATGAATATGGCGGTGAACAAGGAGGTAAGGATCCCGATCAACAGCGTGGTCGCAAAACCTTTGATCGGCCCGGAACCAAAAACGAACAGGATGATGGCCGTAAGACCGGTAGTGATGTTGGCATCCAAGATCGAGGAAAGCGCATTGCTGAAACCGTCTGCCACCGCCTGCGATTTTCCTTTGCCCTTGGCCAGTTCTTCTTTGATACGTTCGAAGATAAGCACGTTCGCATCTACCGACATACCGATGGTCAAAACGATACCCGCGATGCCTGGGAGGGTGAGCACCGCTCCAAGACTTGTGAGTACCCCAAATATCAATAAAATGTTGAGCAACAGGGCGATATCGGCAAAAATACCTGCCCTTCCATAATAGAATACCATCCATAAAAGCACGATCGCCATGGCGATCAGAAACGAGGCGAAACCACTATCGATCGCCTCTTGGCCCAGGGAAGGACCCACGATTTCCGATTGGATGATTTCAGCGGATGCCGGTAATTTACCGGCCCTCAAAACATTCGAAATATCCTTGGTCTCGTTGATGGTAAAATTACCGGTGATTTCTGACCGGCCACCGGAAATCGGACCTGAGGATACCCCTGGTGCGGTGTATACCTTGTTGTCCAATACGATGGCGATACCGGTTTGGTTATTGTAGGCATCCCCCGTTAATTTTTCCCACTCCTTTGCGCCTTTGGTGTTCATGGTCATCGATACGGCCGGCTTGCCCCCAAGGTCGAAATCGTCCCTTGCGTCACTGACCACATCGCCACTGATCCTCGGCTCGCCTTCCCGGTTCGATTTTAGGGCATAAAGCTCCACGATTTCAGAACCCTCTGCAGGTCTTTCCCAAACAAATTTCACGAATTGCAGGTCTGCTGGCAACAACCTCCGGATTTCCTTCATTCTTAGGTAACGGCCCACTTCGGCAGAATCCTTGATCGCAGTGATGCCCACCGCATAACTGGGGGCGCCGAGCTGAAACTTGTCAAAAAGCGGGTTTACCTGTCTGCCGAGATCCAAGGAGTCTTGGGAAACATCGGAGAGCAAAGAGTCAATCTCCGATTCTTGTTTAACCGGTACCGACGCACTATCGATCGATACCAAGGATTTTAATGCTTCGTTGGCCTGAAAGAAGAAACCTTGCAGTTCTTGGTTATCGGGCCTATGGGTTTCCCAGAATTCCAATTGGGCAGTACTCGACAACAAACTTTGTGCCCTGGTAATATCCCTGGCTCCCGGAAGTTCCACCAAAATTCTCCCTGAAGTGCCTTCTCTTTGGATATTGGGCTGTGTAACCCCGAAACCATCGATCCGTTCGCGGAGCACTTCGAAGGCGGAAACGATCGACTCATCTATTTTTCTGCGAATGACCTGTTTGACCTCATCATCGGACATATTCGAATTCACTTCACCTTCCAGGCTTCGGGTATAGAAAATGTCGGGGGTGGCTAATTTGGTGTCGCCCTTGATCTTGTCGAAGGCTTCAAAAAACAGATCTACATAGTTTTCCGCACTGCTTTTGGAAGCCAAGTCGGCATCGGCCAGCGCCTTGTTGAAAACAGGATTTTTGGTATTGTTGGCCAGGCCCTTGAGAATGTCCTTTACCGAAATTTGAAGGGTTACGTTGATTCCCCCCTTGAGATCGAGACCCTTGTTCAGCTCCTTTTTCTTTGCATCGTTGTAGCTGGTATATCCCAAAATTGAATTGTCGCCTATGGAATCGAGATATTTGGCTTCCAGTGCTTCCCTTTTGGAAACATAGCCTTCCTCAGTATCGGAAATTTCGGATTGGGCATAGGTCTTTGCCTCATTTTCAACCTTGCTGGTAACAAAAGTATAGGATAGTTGATAGATACTCACTAGCCCGAACAAGAGGGCAAAAAGCTTTATAAGTCCTTTATTCTGCATGGGTTACATATATTAATTCGATGCTTTTTCTAACAGCGTGCAAATATATGATATTCCCTTAGGATTTGACAATATATTTACCAGTTAATGTAAAAACGAAAGGGCATCCTACCTTGGTAAGATGCCCTTGGTCTATTTGGGTCGAAGCTGATTTATACCGCCAACAAGGCGTTGGTCTTCCTCACCCCTTCAGCGCTTTCCTTCATCTTGGCCTTTTCCGCATCACTGAGGGGAACGTTCACAATTTTCTCGATGCCATTTCGCCCAAGAACCACAGGAACCCCTATGCAGATATCTTTCAAGCCGTATTCCCCTTCGAGCAAAACGGAACAGGGAAACATTTTCTTCTGGTCGCAGGCAATGGCCTGAACCAAGGCCGATACCGCTGCTCCAGGAGCATACCAGGCACTGGTCCCCAAAAGCGAGGTAAGGGTTGCCCCGCCTACTTTGGTCTCTTCGGCCACCTGACTCAAGCGGTCTTTTGACATGAACTCGGAAACCCTGATGCTGTTGCGGGTCGCGTGCGAGGTCAAGGGCACCATGCCGGTATCGCTATGGCCTCCGATGACCATGCCATCAACATCGGAAATCGGTGCTTCGAGCGCCTCGGCCAATCTGTACTTGAAACGGGCACTGTCGAGGGCCCCGCCCATCCCAATGATCCTGTGCTTTGGCAAGTTGGTCGACTTGTGCACCAAGTAAGCCATGGTATCCATCGGATTGCTCACCACGATTACGATCACATTGGGGGAATGTTCGATCAAACTGGCAGCCACCATTTTGACAATGCCCGCATTGATACCGATCAATTCTTCCCTTGTCATCCCCGGTTTTCTTGGTATTCCCGAGGTAATCACCGCAATATCGCTTCCGGCCGTTTTGGAATAGTCATTGGTTATCCCCGTGATTTTGGTGTCGAAACCATTTAGGGAAGCGCACTGCATCAAGTCCATGGCCTTGCCTTCCGCATAACCTTCCTTAATATCCAACAGTACCACTTCCGATGCGAAATTTTTAATGGCGATATACTCGGCACAACTGGCACCAACGGCTCCCGCCCCTACTACGGTAATTTTCATAAGTATGATTTTTATTTTTTATTAGTTGTTCTATTCTAATGGATGCTAAAATTAAACATTCTTTGTTAAAAAGCGCTGGATTGCCGCTACATTAATGTAGGACCGAGCCTACTTCTTAGCCAAGTCCAATTCAC
The DNA here is from genome assembly GCA_049666645.1 of Flavobacteriaceae bacterium. GTDB lineage: Bacteria > Bacteroidota > Bacteroidia > Flavobacteriales > Flavobacteriaceae > Pelagihabitans. Next base: position 5,585 of record JBATHI010000383.1, read on the forward strand.
CGGGCTGTTAAAATAAACTGCCGTTCAACGAAGAAAAGCGAATTAAGTGACCGTACATCGAATTCTAACAATAGAGCCAATTCCCAATCGTTAGTTAAAATAGTCCCCTAATCTAATTACCCTACATCATGAAAAAGCTCATGTCGTTAATGGCCATCCTTGCAATTGTCACGGCAAGTCATTGTTCACGAATACCGGAAAACAACGATCCAATCATCGGGATCTGGGAAAACGTGGAATTGAAAGCGATCGGGCAGACCGAAAAACAGACCGTAGCGCAGGAATGGATCTTCAATGATGCCTATCTGGGCCGTTACCATCAGCGACAAAACAATGAACTGACGATCAAGACCGATTTCAAATGGACCGAAGATAAAGGTGTTTATACCATCTCCTATCCCGGTACCGATCTTCCGAACCAACTGGTCTCCATGCAACAGACCTCGGAAGGGGACATGTTAAAGGACAACGAAGGACATGTCATTGCGATCCGCAATGCGGACTAAGAAAATAAACCCAATAAAAAGGCCGCAATCTTCATCGATTGCGGCCTTTTTTAATTTTTTCGGCATTTTACCTAAAGCCAAAGTTGATTCCCACGGAGAGGTTGTTGAATTCGGCAAGGGTATAGTCTGCATGCAGCCTAAAAAATCCAAGTTTCAACTTGGCACCAATGTTCGCCCTGACCCCCCTGGCATCTTTGACGACCGAGAAAGGATCGGTATAGGTTTCTCTAAAGGGTCCCGATTGCACGGTATAGGTCCCCAGGATATCGGTGGTAGATTTGCCGGTCATATAGCTGATGCCCCCATAAAAATTGATGACCGGTAACTTGGTGGAAGCCACGGCTTGAAACACCCAGGTGTCCATGACCGCATCGATACGTTGATTTTCACCTGCGATGATATTGGTATTGGTGAAGTCGTAGGTGCCGTCGAGATGGGTATAGCCGATCACCCCCGATATCGCTACCGGGAAAACCTTGGATGCCGGTAAATATTGGGTGAATTCGTGTTGGATACCGATACCGTAGAGCCCGATGCTGGCATCTTCCGCATTGACTTTGGGAACGAACCTGGCCTTGATCTCGGTACCTTTGATCAAGCCCACACTGGCTTGTAGATAAGCAGACGGGATAAAATTAATGTTTTCCGAGGCGAGCCCGCTGGGCAGTTCAAACTCTTCCCGAGCGGTAACCCCAGGTGCCACTTCCCCTTCAACGAACACCCTGATCCCCTCCAATTCCCCAAGTGCACTGGAGACCGTTTTAGAAGTACTGCCATCCACAAATTGTAGGTTTTCGTAATCTGCGGTATTCAGGATGAAGGTCTTTTTGTCTTCCTTGTTCCCGAACGGGCCATAATTTCCGATGATCGATATTTCAAATCCCCCGAGCGGCTTGGCCTCTCCGGAGTTGTACCAGCCGTTCGAAATGCTGCTCAATGCGCCTTCCGATAGCGGAGCAAGATAGGCGTTGGTATAGCGTTCCGCATCGTCAAGACCGGCGGCCAAAAGTTCATTGATGTTCGACTGGGCCCATCCATGGAACCCGCTGGCAACAATAAGTAGGAAAATCACTCTTTTCATAATGTAAGTTTTCCCAAAACTAAAAAACCTGCATTGGGGGTGCAGGTTTTTGTTGTGAAATGCCGTTTTTTATGCATCAATGTTCGCATAGATGGCATTTTTCTCGATAAATTCCCTTCTTGGGGGTACCTCATCACCCATGAGCATCGAGAATACCCTGTCGGCTTCCGTGGCATTGTCTATGGTAATCTGGCGCAGCGTCCTGAATCCCGGGTTCATTGTCGTATCCCATAACTGTTCGGCGTTCATTTCCCCCAGACCTTTATATCTTTGAATGCTCACACCACCGCTGTAACTATCGGCAATGGCATCGCGTTCCTTATCATTCCATGCATATTGCTTTTTACTGCCCTTTTTTACCAAATAAAGCGGCGGTGTGGCAATAAATACATGACCGGCTTCGATCAGTTCGCGCATATACCGGAAAAAGAAGGTGAGGATCAAGGTTTCGATATGGCTTCCATCGACATCCGCATCACACATGATCACTACTTTGTGGTACCTCAGTTTATCCAGGTTCAGGGCCTTGCTGTCCTCTTCGGTGCCAATAGTGACCCCGAGCGCGGTATACATGTTCTTGATCTCTTCATTTTCAAAGACCTTGTGCTGCATCGCCTTCTCCACATTCAAGATTTTACCCCTCAAAGGCAAAATGGCCTGAAAATTACGGTCACGGCCCATTTTGGCCGTTCCGCCGGCCGAATCGCCTTCGACCAAGAACAATTCGCAAATGGCCGGGTCTTGTTCCGAGCAATCGGACAGTTTTCCCGGTAGGCCGCCAATGCTCATGACGCTCTTGCGCTGCACCATCTCCCTTGCCTTCGTGGCCGCATGTCGCGCCTGTGCTGCCAAGATTACTTTCTGTACAATGATTTTGGCGTCATCGGGGTGTTCTTCCAGATAATCGGTGAGCATTTCGGAAACCGCCTGGGAGACCGCAGCGGAAACCTCCCTGTTGCCCAGTTTCGTCTTGGTCTGGCCTTCGAATTGGGGTTCGGCGACCTTTACCGAAATAATGGCCGTTAACCCTTCCCTGAAATCGTCTCCCTGCACCTCAAATTTCAATTTATCGAGCATTCCGGACGAATCGGCATATTTCTTGAGCGTAGTGGTCAGGCCCCTCCTAAATCCGGACAAATGGGTACCTCCTTCATGGGTATTGATATTGTTGACATAGGAATGTAGGTTTTCGGTATAGGAAGTGTTGTATACCATGGCCACTTCCACGGGAATGCCGTTCTTTTCCCCTTCAATGGCAATGATGTTCTTGGTCAGCTGTTCCCGGTTCCCATCCAAAAACCTGACAAACTCTTTCAATCCCTCATCGGAATAAAAGGTTTCAGTAAGAAAACCCGATTCGCTGTCCTTATCTTTTTCACGCTTGTCGGTGAGCGTAAGGGTGACCCCTTTGTTCAAAAAGGAAAGTTCACGCATTCTGTTTGACAGGGTTTCATAGCTGAATTCTATGG
>JBATHI010000384.1:0-1900 GCA_049666645.1 Flavobacteriaceae bacterium
GTTTTCCAGACTTAGGTCATGTCCGGCATTGATGCCGAGGCCTATTTCGTGGGCTCTTTTTGCGGCAAGCACGAAATTTTCAACACCGCTTTTATCGCCTATGGCATAGGCCTTGGCGAAATCCTCCGTATATAGTTCTACCCTATCGGTCCCCGTTTTTGCGGCAGCTTCCACCATTTCGGGGTCGGGATCCACGAAGATGGAGGTCCTGATCCCCTCAGCCTTGAAAACGGCGATGACCTCCCTGAGGTAGTCGGCATGTTTCAAGGTGTTCCATCCTGCATTGGAGGTGATGGCATCCTCCGCATCAGGCACCAGAGTAACCTGATCCGGCTTCACCTGTAGTACGAGATGGATGAACTTTTCAACAGGATTGCCCTCAATGTTGAACTCCGTGGCCAAAACCGGTTTTAGATCGCGTACATCCTGATAACGGATATGGCGTTCGTCGGGTCGGGGATGTACCGTGATGCCCTGCGCTCCAAATCGTTCGATATCCAAGGCGACCTGTACCACATTTGGCATGTTTCCGCCCCTGGCGTTCCTGAGGGTGGCAATTTTATTGATGTTAACGCTCAATTTTGTCATTTTCCCTAATTCTTGGGTTTAAGCTTACAAAAATACAAATTAGGCATGCCTTTTGATATTTTGTAGGTAAAGAATTGAACGGTATACCGAACATCCAGGTCGATGACCCCATCAATAGCTTTACGCATGGCAACAATCCATTAAATGCGAAGCGATAAAAATCCGATGAAGGTTGTTTTTGATCGATGGGCGTTGCCCCAAAAATAATAGCAGGGCCAATACTGGTTCTTAGAAATTTTTATTAGTATTTTGCGTTATCAATAGCGTTATGCAGATCCAAGACCATATCATTTCGAATCTCCCCGTATTGAAAATCGGGGATTCCTTGAAAAAGGCCACCCGGTTTTTCAAGGACGATTCCTATTCCCATGTGGCGGTTACCGAAAACGGACTCTTTGTGGGGCTACTGAGCGGAAACGATCTCGAAGACTTGCAAAATCACGAAAAAATAGAGGCCTATAGATATAACCTTGATAGTTTTTTCGTGAGGGAAAGCACCACATGGGTCGATGTATTGGCTTCTTTTGCCATCAATGAAGCCAATCTTGTACCGGTATTGGACGAAGATGGTAAAGTGAAAGGGTATTATCTCCTCGATGAGGTCATCAATGTTTTCATCGATACCCCGTTCTTTAAGGAGCCCGGTGCGGTGCTTATCGTGGCCAAAGGGGTGAAAGACTATTCATTCAGTGAAATTGCGCAAATCGTTGAAAGTAATAATAGCCGCTTTCTTGGGGGCTTTATATCCGATAATTCCAACGACATCGTTCAGGTCACCATTAAAATTGGCACCACGAACATCAACGAGATTTCCCAGACCTTCAGGCGATACAATTATAATATCCTGTTCGGGAACAACAGTGACCAGTTCCTGGAAGACCTTAAACAACGGTCGGACTACCTAGACAAATATCTAAACGTATAGCAGGGATGAAGGTCGCCATCTACGGTCAACCCTATCAGGAAAATGCCATGGACTACGTGGGGGAACTCCTGGACGAACTTGGTCGATTCTCGGCCAGCGTTGCCATAGAACAGGAATTCTTTGCCCATTTAAGGCTGGGCGGCCAAATGGCAAACTATTCGACTTTCACCCATTCCAATGGCTTGGACAGTACCTTCGATCTTTTGGTGAGTTTTGGGGGTGATGGCACGATCTTAAGGGCCACAACCTTCGTACGCGATCTTGGGATTCCAATAGTGGGTGTGAATACGGGCCGTTTGGGGTTTTTGTCGACCTTCAAGAAAGAAGAAGTGCGCTAGGTGGTGCAGGAATTTGTAAATGGGGCCTACCACATCGTGGATCGTAGTC
>JBATHI010000385.1:0-2573 GCA_049666645.1 Flavobacteriaceae bacterium
GGCACAGATCGATCTGGAAAACCTGATCGCCGCCAAGAAAAAATACGATGAGGCATTGACCGAATTAAAGGCCCCCCCATCGCAATTGATCCAGTCCGAAAAAATGGCCAGCCTGGGCGAGCTTACCGCCGGCATTGCCCATGAGATCCAAAACCCCTTGAATTTCGTGAACAACTTCTCGGAGGTAAGCAACGAACTCGTTGATGAGATGAACGAAGAACTCGATAAAGGAGATATTGAAGAGGCAAAGGCCATATCTGTGGATATCAAGCAGAATCTTGAAAAAATCAACCACCACGGGAAACGCGCCGATGCCATCGTCAAAGGGATGCTGCAGCACAGCCGCAGCAGCAGTGGCGTGAAAGAGCCCACCGACCTCAACGCGCTCTGCGACGAATACTTACGGTTGGCCTACCATGGCCTTCGGGCGAAGGACAAGAGTTTCAACGCCACCCTGAACACCGATTTCGATTCTTCGATCGGCAAAATCAATGTGGTGCCCCAGGACATCGGCCGGGTCATCCTGAATTTGATCACAAATGCTTTTTATGCCTGTACCGAGCGGAGTCGAGGTGCCGTAACCGAAAAGTCCTCCTTCGCCAAGGCTTCGGAGAAGGACTATGAGCCCACCGTATGGATAAGCACCAAGCGGCTGGGCACCCCTTCAGGGGCTGGGGGCGGGACATTTGAAATCTCGGTCAGGGACAACGGCAACGGCATCCCGGAAAAAGTGAAAGAAAAAATATTCCAGCCTTTTTTCACCACCAAACCCACTGGCGAAGGAACGGGCTTGGGATTGAGCATGAGCTATGATATCGTAAAGGCGCATGGAGGAGAATTGAAGGTGGAAACAAAGGAGGGAGAAGGGTCTAAGTTTATCATTCAATTAGCATTTGTATAAAAAAGTATATGAAACATATATTATCATCTTGCCTTCTGTTGTTGTCAATCACATGCATGGCTCAAAACTTTCCAAAAAAATATGTGGATAGTTTAACGGCCATTGCATTGTCCAAAAAAAGCACCCAACCTTTAGTACTTAATCGGGACAGCGTTCTTCAATTAATGTGGCAATCGCAATCATCGGCAGACAGGATAGCTATGTTTTTTGACATTCTACTTAACTCTGATGCGCTTACACCAGAGCAATCCCTTTATTACCACCAGCTTGTTATAGAAAAAGCTCATAAACTGGGAGACAAAGTACTTGAAGCTTCTGTGCAGGCTGAATTGGGTTACATTATTTCAAGAAACGGAAATACAGCGAAAGGGCTGAAAATGCTTTATGAGTCTTTGGAGATGGCAGAAGCCACCGGCAATGCACAGGCAATAGGCATAGCCTATAATAGTTTGGGAGGCAGTTATCCAAACAATTTACAAATGTCACGGGATTATATGTCAAAAGCATTAGCATATTCCCGAAAAGGTAATGATTACTTATTTACTTGTTTTAATCTGTTGAATTTGGGCCGCATGTACATGCAAGAACAAAAAAGAGATTCGGCAATGACTCTTTTTCTAGAATCCTATCGGTTGTCCGTAGAAAAAAATATTGAACGCCTAATGCCGTTAGCACTTTTACAATTAAGCCAATTGGATGTTAAAGCAAATAGATTACACTATTACCGTCAGGCAAGCCTGATGCCTATAGCTATTCGAAATAATGAAGTAAAATTCTGGATCGCAACCTACGTTTCCAGATACTATATGCAAGAGAAAAAAATGGATTCTGCTTTCTACTTTGCTTCCCAGGTTTATAATAATGCAAATAAAACAAATTTAACCGAGCAGTTAAATGCGCTTGCTTTAATGGGTGAATATTATCGGGCTTTACCCAACACAGACAGTACATTAACTTACTTAGAACGCTATTATAATTTAAAAGACAGCCTTTATGGAGACAAAGTGGTGGAACAGGCACAGATCATGGCCTATAATGACATGATGCGGCAAAAGGAATTAGTAGCAGAGAATGCGGCTTTTCTAACCCGGATGATATTATATTTTTTAAGTGCCGTAGCCATTTTTTTGATGGCGCTGGCCTTTATTTTTTGGCGTAGCAAAAGAAAGGAACAACAAGCGAAAAGATTAGTACAACAACAAAAAGATCAACTGGAGCAAACACTGGACAAACTAAAAGCCACACAATCCCAACTCATCCAATCGGAGAAGATGGCAAGTCTTGGAGAACTTACAGCCGGTATTGCGCACGAAATTCAGAACCCTTTAAATTTTGTTAATAATTTTAGTGAAGTGAGTAATGAAATGATCAAAGAGTTTCTAGGCACGAGGCATAAGACAAAAGATCAAAGCGCTACCTCAGAGGAAGATGAAGTTCTTAATGACATTGCGCAAAATCTTGAAAAAATAAATCACCATGGCAAACGTGCAGCGGATATAGTAAAAGGAATGCTACAACATAGTCGTGTGGGGTCGGGTAAAAAAGAACCAACGGATATCAACGCGCTCTGCGACGAATACTTACGGTTGGCCTACCATGGCCTTCGGGCGAAGGACAAGAGTTTCAACGCCACCCTGAACACCGATTTCGATTCTTCGATCGACAAAATCAA
>JBATHI010000386.1:0-6405 GCA_049666645.1 Flavobacteriaceae bacterium
CCTTGGCACCATTCAGGAGAAAGACACCGTGATCTGTATCTCAAAATGAGGCAGTACCCCGGAAATCAAAATGCTCGTCCCTTTGATCAAAAGGGGCAAATACAAGCTCATCGGCATGACCGGCAATCCGGATTCCTTTCTGGGGCAACAGGCCGATTTTGTCTTGAATACCTTTGTGGAGAAGGAAGCTTGTCCAAACAATCTGGCCCCCACCACCAGTACCACTGCCCAATTGGTCATGGGAGATGCCCTGGCCATATGCCTGTTGGAACTCGAGGGATTCAGCAGTAAGGATTTTGCGAAATACCACCCCGGCGGGGCCCTCGGCAAACGCCTGTACCTCAGGGTAGCCGATATCGTGACCACAAATCAAAAACCACAGGTAGATGTCGATTCCGATATCAAAAAAGTCATCGTTGAAATTTCAGAAAAAATGCTGGGCGTTACCGCCGTGCTCAAGGATGGCCTTATCGTTGGGGTGATAACCGATGGCGATATCAGAAGAATGTTGAACAAATACGATTCGATCAACGGTCTCACCGCAAAGGATATCATGACCTCAAATCCCAAGACCATCGAAACGGACGTCTTGGCGATCAAGGCTTTGGAGATGATGCAGGACAAAGGCATTTCCCAGCTGTTGGCCAAAGACGGTGATGCCTATGAAGGGGTCGTACATTTACACAACCTAATTAACGAGGGAATACTTTAATGGCGAAAAAACAAACCAAAGCCCATAATGAAATGTCCTTTTTGGACCATTTGGAAGAACTGCGATGGCATCTGATACGTTCCACAATCGCTGTGGTGGTTATTGGCTCCATCGCCTTTTTAATGAAAGATTTCATCTTCGATACGGTAATTTTCGGACCAAAAAAGCCCGATTTTCCCACCTATGGGGTTTTTTGCAAATTCTCAAAACTGCTGGGGTTCAGCGAAGCCTTTTGCGGTAGCGAGCCCTTATTTCGACTGCAAAGCCGGGAAATGGCAGGGCAATTTTCGGCGCATATATGGACCTCCATTTGGGCAGGATTCATCGTGGGATTCCCATACATCCTTTATGAACTTTGGCGTTTTATCAGTCCAGGGCTTTACGAAAAAGAAAGAAAAAGCTCGCGCGGATTTATCTTCATCGCTTCCTTTTTATTTTTTCTGGGGGTGCTTTTTGGGTACTATGTGGTGGCCCCGCTTTCCATCAATTTCCTGGGCAGCTATACCATCAGCAAGGAGGTGTTCAATGATATCGACATTGCTTCCTATATTTCAACCGTAAGGGCCTCTGTCATTGCCTGTGGTCTGGTCTTTGAACTCCCGATCATCATCTATTTCCTTACCAAGGTCGGCTTGGTGACCCCCGCCATCCTGAAGAAATATCGTAAAATTTCATTGGTTGTGGTGCTGATCGTTTCGGCCGTGATCACCCCGCCAGATGTTGCCAGCCAAATTATCGTCGCCATACCCATTTTAATCCTATACCAAGCCAGTATCTATATTTCCGCCTATGTTTTGAGGCAGGAAGCCAAAAAAGAACGAAAAGCGAACAAAAATGTCAAACCAAGTTGAGGAATTCAATGCCTACCGTTCAAAAATGAACGAAAAGCTGTTGTCCGATAACAATAAGATCATCAAGCGAATCTTTAATTTGGACACCAACGCCTATGCCGCAGGTGCGCTCGACGTGAAAACCAAAGAGCTTTTGGGCTTGGTGGCATCGGCCGTGTTGCGCTGCGATGATTGCGTAAAGTATCATCTGGAAACCTGTTTTAAGGCAGGGGCGACCAAGGAAGAAGTGATGGAAACCTTGGGGATCGCAACCCTTGTCGGAGGTACCATAGTGGTCCCGCACTTGCGTAGGGCCTACGAATTTTGGGAGGCATTGGAAGCCCAAGAAGGTTAAAAAAACGGTAATTGTTTTTGGTTAGGGACCGTAAAGTTTAGTTTTGGTCTGCGCAAAGCGGAATAATCGTGACAGGGAACAGGAAAATGCAAACATGAAATTAAGGGCAGACCACATCATGAAATCTTACCGGGGACGACAAGTCGTCAAAGGTATCTCCCTGGAAGTCAACCAAGGAGAAATCGTGGGTCTGCTAGGTCCTAATGGCGCCGGGAAAACCACCTCCTTTTATATGATCGTGGGCCTGATCAAACCCAACAGTGGAACCATTCACCTGGATCACATGGAAATCACACATTTTCCCATGTACAAAAGGGCGCAGAATGGCATAGGTTATCTTGCCCAGGAAGCTTCGGTGTTTCGAAAGCTCAGTATCGAAAAAAATATTTTAAGCGTGCTGCAGCTGACCAAGTTGAGCAAAAAGGAGCAATTGATGAAGATGGAATCGCTCATCGAAGAATTCGGTTTGGGGCATATCAGGAAAAATCGCGGTGACCTGCTCTCAGGTGGCGAACGGCGCCGGACCGAAATAGCCCGCGCCTTGGCCACCGATCCAAAGTTCATATTGCTCGACGAACCTTTTGCTGGGGTAGATCCTGTCGCGGTGGAAGACATTCAGCGCATCGTTGCCCAACTCAAAAATAAAAATATCGGCATCCTGATCACAGACCATAATGTTCAGGAAACCCTTGCCATTACAGAGCGTTCCTATCTAATGTTCGAGGGCGGGATTCTCAAATCTGGTATTCCCGAAGACCTGGCCGCTGACGAAATGGTAAGAAAGGTATATTTGGGGCAGAACTTCGAACTTCGGAAAAAGAAGTTGGATTTTTAACCCACACCTCACTCCAAACAAACTTCAAATCAAATCGTCCGGTTACTATAGTGGTACCCAAACTACCATGAAGATCTGGATCACAAAATAACACAGGAAGGGTATTACCAGATAGCCCATAACATCCCGGGCCTGGACATTGATGCCTTTGGCCATCACCGGCAAAAGGATCAAGAGATAAAAAGGCTGCAAAAGATTGGTAAGGCCTTCCCCATAAGCTATGGCCATCGATGCCCTTGCCATCATTTCGGTTAACTCGGCTGCGGGCAAACCGGTCCCCAACTGCTGCACCGCTTCGATAACGCTCGGGCCGATAACGGCGAATTCCCCGCCTCCCGAAGGAATGGCAAAGTTCACCACACCACCCAATATATAAGCATAGAACGGATAGCTGTCGGTCGTCGCCACCAAGGCGATCTGTTTACCAAAGGCGGCACCTAAGCCCGTGAAGGTCATGATACCCATGATTCCGGCGTAAAACGGATATTGAAACAAAATGCCCGAAATGTTGCTACTGGCACGCTTCATTGAAATGCCATAACGCATGGGGGTTTTGTGCAACAAAAGTCCGAACATGATAAATACAAAGATCATGATGTTCAAGTTCAGGTCGAGGCCTTTTGTGCCAAAGTGAAATATAATATAGACCAGGCCCATTGCGGCGATCACATATTGCAGAACAACACTATTATTGAGCCTGTCAGATAAGGCACTGAAAGGAAGTTTTAAGCTTTCGGCCTCCGCTTTGATACCCATTTGCGAGGGCTCCGCTTCCGATTCCAAAAGATCGATCAGGTCATTTCCTGCCGTTTCTTTAGGAGCAAGCCAATACATGAGCAGTGGTCCCAAAAGCAACATGATGACGATCATCCCAACATTGAGCAAAGAACCCAAGGTCATGCTGGTGGGGATGGTGGATAGTAAAAGTCCGTTCTGGATCAAAAAATTTTTATCGGTATTCAAGAGCAACGGAATGGAACTGGACATGCCCGTGACCCAACCAATATGGGAAAAATAGGCGCAAGCTATCAGGTAATTATAATTTATGCCACGGATTCTAAGGGCCAGTTCACGAGCCAGTACACCGGCAATGACGACCCAGCCCCAGCTCACCATGGATAACAGGAATCCGGCCAGGACCACTAGATAATATACTTGTTTTGGGCGTTTTATAAAACGCGCAAGCCAATCGATTCCCTTTTCAACCACATCTGAAAGGGCAATGCTATAGCCGGTAACGATCAAAAGCACCATCTGCATCCCGAACTCGAGGAGGGTCCAAAAACCATCGTACCATGACCGGATGATCTTTAAAGGCCCCACCCCCAACCAAAAAAAAGCGAGCAGCCCGGTGAACAAGGTGAGCACCAATGCAAAAACAAAAGCGTCGGGCATGTTCCTTTTAAAGAAATCGGTAAATTTTTCACCTAATTTCGAAAGCATTTTAAAAAGTATAATATTTTGGGCTTACCGCCTTGGCTTACCTTTCAAACCGTCCAAAAAAGAACTGATCAAATAAAAGCCAATGATAGCAGGAATGGCCAAATAGCGCAAGGTGAGCAGTAAAACCAAACTTACGATGATAAAAGTGTAGCGAAGTGCATTGTCCTTAAAACTCCAGTTTTTGAATTTAAGCGCAAAAAGTGCAATATTGGAATTCAAGAGGAAAGCGCTCAAAAAGGTCGTTCCTATCAAGAACCATTGATTCAGGATAATACCGTTGAGTACCTCGTTTTGATGGTACATCAATATCAATGGGAAAGACAATATCAACAATGCGTTCGCTGGTGTGGGCAACCCGATAAAGGAACTGGCCTGGTTTTCATCGATGTTGAATTTCGCGAGTCGATAGGCCGAGGCCAGAGTGATCAAGAAGCCCAAGAAGGGCAGCAATCTAATGCCATCGGCACTTCCGAAAACCGATGCTGCATTCGTCGCGGAAAAATCGAGGTTCCAACCACCGCGCATCGACATGCCCAAAAGCTGAAACATGACGATCCCCGGCACCAAACCACTGGTAATCATGTCGGCCAGGGAATCGAGCTGCACGCCCAGATCGCTCCGCACCTTCAACATACGCGCCGCCAAGCCATCAAAAAAATCGAAGAAAATCCCCAGAAAAACAAAAATCGCTGCCAACTCCAATTGGTTCAACACGGCGAAGACCGTTGCGATACAACCACACAAAATATTCAAGAGCGTAATGAGGTTGGGTATATGGGCCTTCATTTGGAGGTGGTTTGGGTAAAAATAATACAATTTTTGATCTGGAGGTTTCATCCACTATTTTATTCGGATATTTGCCAAACTTTTAAAACCATCCATAGAATGCGTTGTGCAAAATTTGTCGTGCTGCTCTTATTTTTCCTCTGTGGAAAGGCGCTTTGCCAGCAGATCGAATTATCGCCAGCCGCCCAGGTAAGCATCCTCACCGTGGGTACGGCAGACGAATTGTATGCCAAATTCGGACATAGTGCCATTAGGATACATGATCCTACATTGGGGTTGGATGTGGTATATAACTACGGCCTCTTCGATTTTTCAGACCCTAACTTCTATACCAAATTCACCCGTGGTAAGCTCGATTATAGGTTGGGCCGACAGCAATTCGATGCGTTTCTGTACGGATACGAGCTCGAAAACCGTTGGGTGAAAGAACAGGTTCTTGACCTTTCTTTACCGGAGCGGAAATCGCTCTTACAGTTTCTTGAAAATAACTATTTGCCGGAGAACCGATATTATAAATACGACTTTTTGTTCGACAATTGTTCCACCCGCGTGCCCGATGCCCTCAAGAGGGTGTTGGGTCCTAAATTAAAGTTCAATTATAAACATCTTTCAGACCATTATACCTTTCGGCAGCTCATCCACCAAAACCTGGAGCTGAATTCCTGGTCGAATTTTGGCATTGACCTGGCCCTTGGTGCGGTCATCGACAATAGAGCCACGCCATGGCAACATTTGTTCCTACCTATCTATGTCTTTAAACAATTGCCCCATACCACCCTCCATGGCCATCCCCTGGTCTCCGGGGAGCGCACCCTTTTCGAAGAACGACCAGTGGGGCGCACTTCGAATTTGTTGGCAACGCCCATGTTCTGGCTAGCATTGCTATTGCTTTTTGTTGTTGTCATCACCTTTCTCGATCACAAAAAGAACAGCAGGGCCCGGTGGCTCGATTTTTTGCTTTTTTTGGTGACCGGCGCAGCCGGATTCCTGATACTCTTTCTTTGGTGGGGCACCGACCATACGGCCACGGCCAACAATTTCAATGCCCTTTGGGCTTTTGCCCCCAACCTGTTGGCGGCATTTTGCCTATTGCGTAAAAATCGCCTGCCCATATGGTTCAAGTACTATCTGATCACGGTTTTGGGACTGTTGGTCCTAACCCTGATCATTTGGGTCTTTGCCATTCAATCGTTCTCGCCCCTGATCGGTTTTGTCATACTCGCCCTTGCCCTTCGATATGGCTATTTGCTCAAAGGTGATTTTTACAGGGAGGAGATCGCAAAACCAGCATTACAAGATCCCTAGACAGGCCCTTTCAAATTAAAATGTTATTATAAAAAATAAATGAACCTACTTACCGTAGAAAATATCTCAAAGTCTTTTGGCGAACTTGTGCTGTTCGATGGGCTTTCCTTTGGCATCAACAAAGATCAAAAAATTGCCC
>JBATHI010000387.1:0-3797 GCA_049666645.1 Flavobacteriaceae bacterium
GATCCCTGGTAGCAATGATCCCGGCTTCCTCGGAAATCTCGTTTCCTTCATATTCCACCCCAATAAATCCTGAATAGCCGGCATCCTTGACAATTTGGAGCATTTTCACGTAATCGATTTCCCGTTCGTTCCCGGCATCGTCAAAATCATGGGATTTGGCGCTCACCGCTTTGGCAAACGGCATCAATTCGGAAACCCCCTTATATATATCGTACATTTCCTCACAACCCGCGCCATTGGCTTTGCGCTTCACACAGAAATTACCGAAATCGGGCAAAGTGCCACAGTTGTCCATACCCACCATTTCCATCACTTCTGCCAACATGGCCGCATTGGAGGATAAGCCACCATGGTTTTCGACAATGACATTGATGTTCTTGTCTTTTGCATAAGTGGCGAGTTTGGTAAGGCCATCGACTGCGTTTTTCTGCCACTCGTCGGGCACGTTGCTTCCGGCAAGATTTACCCGAATGGCATGGCATCCCATTGCTGCGGCTGCGTCTACCCATTTATAATGCCTTTCCACGGCTTCCGTTCGCTCCTTGGGATCGTCTACCGCCAAATTCCCTTGTCCATCGATCATGATCAAGACATTCTGCAACCCGTATTTTTGGGCTTCCGCATTCGATTTTGCGACGAACGCGGCCATGGCCTCGGGGGAGTAACCCGCTTCCTCGAGCTCGGGATTGTATAACTGGCTCACATATTCCAAACCGGTAAATCCCCAATTTTTTGCCTTCTCCGCGAAGGTATAGGGGTCAACCCCATTTTCCCGGATCATTTTGTGGATACTCCATTGTGCCAGCGACAATGTAAAGAAAGGTTCCACTGTTTGTGCCGTCACATTTTGTTGGGCGGCATCTTGCGATTCCGATTTTTTCGACTCCTTGCAAGCGGTTAATCCCAGAATACAAAGGGCAATTCCCACCCGGGTACCGTTCAAAATAAAATTTCTGCGCTTCATCATGGCAATGGTTGTATGTCTTTGGAAATTTTTTAAATCACTATTGCTTTTGGCGTTAATGCTTATCAGTCAATAGATTATAAATTTAGAATAGGAACCTGGCGCCTTGGTGTAATTGCCAAATCCCTGTTTTAGTTGCCGTTATGCAAGGATTTCTTCAAGGGGAACCGCGTTTAAATGTAGAAAATTAAATTAATATTTAATAAATTTAGGATCTAAACAATTCGATACATGAACAAATTTTATTACAATGAAGAGCAGGGATCGTATGATGCGATTGTTGTGGGTACCGGAATCAGTGGAGGCTGGGCGGCCAAAGAGCTTTGCGAAAACGGACTGAAAACCCTAGTCTTGGAACGTGGGAGAATGGTAAAACATATCGAGGATTATGAAACCGCCAACATGGATGATTGGGATTTTCCGCTGAGAGGGGAAATCACGGTGGAGGAAAAGGCAAAACAATTGAAGCAATCCAGAACGGGTTATACGACCAATGCGGCCAGCAAAATGTGGTTCGTCAATGATTTGGAACATCCTTATAATGAAATAAAGCGATTCGATTGGATGCGTGGCTATCATGTGGGTGGGCGTTCTCTGCAATGGGGCCGCCAATCCTATCGATGGAGCGATATCGATTTCACGGCTAACCAACGTGAGAAAATCGCGGTCGATTGGCCGGTACGCTATAAGGATATTGCCCCTTGGTACGAAAAGGTTGAGAATTTTATCGGCGTGAGCGGGGAACCCCTAGGGTTGCCACAATTGCCAGATAGCAATTTTTTGCCCATGATGGATCTGAATTGTGTGGAACAACATTTTCGTGAGAAAGTTGCTGAAAATTTTGACGGGCGTGTGGTGACTGCCGGAAGGGTGGCCCATTTGACCGGAAACAAGCAATTTGACGGGCGTAGCCATTGTATGTATCGCAACCGTTGTATCAGGGGCTGTCCGTTCGGTGCTTACTTTAGCAGTCTTTCGTCGACATTGCCGGCTGCAGAGCGGACCGGTAACATGACCCTTAGACCAGATTCCATTGTTCATGAAATCATCTATGACCCCAATACCAAAAAAGCAACAGGGGTAAAAGTGATCGATAGGGTGACCAAAGAAGCCTTCGAATTTAAGGCCAAGGTTATTTTCCTATGTGCTTCGGCCATTGCTTCGACCTCCATTTTAATGCAATCGAAATCGGACCGTTTTCCAAACGGAATGGGTAATGACTCCGATCAACTTGGAAGAAATATCATGGACCACCATTTGGGCGTTGGGGCTCAAGGAAAGTTCGATGGCTTCGACGACAAGTATTATAAGGGAAGAAAGCCCAATGGCATCTATCTACCGCGATTCAGGAACTTGGGGGGTGATTCCAATCGTTCCGATTATAAAAGAGGGTTTGGCTATCAAGGAAGCGCCTCAAGGGGGAATTGGGAAGATGCCGTTGCCGAGCTGTCCCATGGAAAGGATTTGAAGGATGCTTTGCTCAAACCTGGAGGGTGGACTTTCGGAATGGGTGGTTTTGGTGAAGTACTGCCCTATGAAGACAAT
Organism: Flavobacteriaceae bacterium; assembly: GCA_049666645.1. GTDB lineage: Bacteria > Bacteroidota > Bacteroidia > Flavobacteriales > Flavobacteriaceae > Pelagihabitans. The sequence goes on from JBATHI010000387.1 coordinate 2,510, forward strand.
AGAATGACACTGGATTATGACAAATTGGATGGTTGGGGATTACCTACCGTAACATTTGATGCAGAATTCAAGGAAAATGAGTGGAACATGCGGAAGGACATGAAGGAATCTGCGGTCGAAATGCTTGAAAAAGCTGGCCTTCGCGATGTAGAACCTTTTGACCGACCAGGAGCTTTGGGTCTTGGCATCCATGAAATGGGTACCGCCCGTATGGGCAGGGACCGAAAGACCTCGGTGCTCAATGGCAACAATCAGGTTCATGATGTCCCCAATGTTTATGTGACCGATGGGGCTTTTATGACTTCGGCAAGTTGCGTGAACCCTTCATTGACTTATATGGCATTCACTGCAAGGGCCGTAGATCATGCCGCAAAAGAACTTAAAAAAGGAACAATATAATGGATAGAAGAAAAGCACTTAGGAATATGGGTCTGGCCATGGGATACACCATCGCCACCCCAACATTGCTCGGGATCGTACAAAGTTGTAAAAAGGAGATAACCTTGTCTTGGGCCCCCGAATTTTTCACCCCGGACCAAGGATTGGCCGTTTCAAGGCTTGTCGATATCATTTTGCCCAAAACCGATACGCCATCGGCTTCGGAAATGCAAGTGGATGTCTTTATCGATCGATTTGCGAACCAGGCGATGGAGCCACAGCAAAAAGACTTCATGAGCATGTCGATGGGCAAATTCTTTGACAAGGCCCTGAACGATGCAGGGAAGGAAAAGATCGGGGATTTGACCCCAAAAGAATTGGAAGCCACTTTGGCGGAGGCCTTGAAGGTGACCAAGGAGGAAAAATTGGGAAATATGGAAGCCATCCAAAGCTATAACACTGCCATTTTGGAAGGCAATGAACCTACCCTCGATGAGGGCATATCCCGATATGCTTTCGCCGACAATCTTCGACAAATGACGATCTGGGGCTACAAAACTTCGGAATACGTTGGGGAAGAGGTATTGGCATACCTACCGGTACCAGGGGAATATATCGCTTGTGGCGATTCACAGGAACTGACCGGAGGTAAAGCCTGGTCGCTATAAACAGCTATTTTGAAAAGAAGGAATTTTATACAAAAATCGGCCCTCACCGGTGGTGCCTTATCATTGGGCGGGGCTTTTTCCTATGCGACCGGAGCATACGATGCGACCAAACATCAGTTCAATCTCAAATATGCCCCTCATTTAGGCATGTTCAAAGCGCATGCTGGCGACGATCCAATTGCACAGCTCAATTTTATGGCAGACCAGGGCTTCACGGCCTTTGAGGACAATGGAATGATGGG
>JBATHI010000388.1:0-1513 GCA_049666645.1 Flavobacteriaceae bacterium
TGGTTTCGCTGAACGAAAATTATCCCCCTTACGAAATAAAACCCTTTCAAATTCAGGAATTATGGGAGGTCAACAGCAAAATAACCTTTGGCTTGGACGCCACCACGGAAAAGGGCTTATTGCGTCAATTACAGGAATCGATGGATGATCTGAAACGGCAGTTCAAACAGGCGAATACCTAGGAGCCCAGATATCATTTCAGTTGAAGCCGGTAAAGGCCGCTGTCCTTCTTTTGAAAACCCAATCCGCTATACAATTGTATTGCAGGAAGTCTGTGGTGGCCCGTAAAAAGCAACATTTCATCCAAAGCCCTTTGCTTACCTTCCTCAATCAGGGCTTGCATCATTTTCTTGCCGATTCCTTTGCCCCGGTGGTCGGTATGCACCACAACATCTTCGATCCAGCCCTTATAGCCTGAAAGCACTTTATAAAATGCCATGGATGCCATGCCTACTATTTCATCCTGTTCTTCGGCATATATCACTAAGGTGGGGTCCGATCCATCAAGTACCTCTTCCAAGTCAAGCGTTTTTATTTCACTGTTTAATTGACCATAAAGCAGGCGCATCCTTTGTTTCATCCCAGGGGTAAGCTCCGATTTTTGCAGTAGCGATAGTTGCATATCTATTCTATTCAATGGTTCGTTCTCGATGCTGTACCACACAAAATTTACTAGTTGGCTGCCCCATGATTAAAAGCCCTCACTTCTCCCATTTCCAAAGTCAAGGGTCCCACTTGATGGCTTGTAGGGAGCATGATGCCACTTTCCATTTTTTTCCAATTCGACCAACTGGCTTCCAAACCCCCGATGGGAATGATCTTTACCCACATCTTGAAGCCAACGGGCAAGCCGTCGTCGCCCAGTATCCACAAATAGGAATCCCCGGGGGTGGTACCTCCTGACGAATAGGTGACCAAAAGCGCGTCCGAACCGTCTTCCAGGGCCACCAGTTGTCGGGTAGTGCCCCGGTCAAAGACCTTGTATGGTGCGACCAACCAGAACGAATCGTTGTTGAACATGGCCGTTGCCTCCCGTACTACTTTTGATTTGGCCTCAGGGCCCAATTCCATATCATCTTTGAACACAACGCTTTCCTGTGGTTTATCCAGGTGGAGCAAAACGTTGAAATCATCCCATTCCACCCTAACTTTACCTTCCTTTTTGTCCCATAGGTAACGATGCTTCCCACTTCTGAAGCTCCATTGTAAGAATGCCGTATGCCGGTAGGCATTTGCGTTGAGGCGGTCCAACATACGGTAGGCAAAGGCATCGGCTGCCCCGCCCGGTGTTCCGTTGGGGAGCGGTTGGTCGTACATGATGTACAGTGCTATCAAACCAAGGAGCACGAACAGGAATAGCCCAAGCATAATTTTCAAAACCGCTCTTAATATTTTTTTCATGTTCTTCGATTGAAAACCAATTTGATCTGATTTGGAGAAGTGGGGGGGGGAAAGCCTTCAATTTCGGCATTTCTCAATACCCTGCCGCAGCATCATCGCCCCGTTTGTCGGC
>JBATHI010000389.1:0-2069 GCA_049666645.1 Flavobacteriaceae bacterium
GCCTGACCTACATTAGAACCATCGCCTAAGATCAAATTCCAATGTTGAAAAAATGGTATGACGTCATTGGCGGTCACCATTGCCGATTTCTCATTTTCCTTACAACTATTGAGTGAAAAGACTGCACATACCATTAATGAATAATGAACAAAAGTTGATGTAGTTATTTTGCAGTTCATGTTATTTTATGTGTTGGTTCAATTAAAATAATACAAGTACCAGGTTTGGTCTATACAATAACCCATGTAGTTCTTCAAAGTCAGCAAGAAGAATGGATACAATCAAAATAGAGCCACAGAATAATTGTGAATGCTCATTGTTTTAAATTGGTTAACCAGTTTGGTTTACCAAATATACATTTATTTGGAAGATTACCAAATTTTTAACAATAAATCGGTCAGGCCAGTCCATAATAATTTAGCATTTTCCCTAAATCTTTGAAAAAAACTATACCTTCAACTGTGATATTTATCAGAATTTAGTTTCCAACACCGACCAAACCTATGAACACCGAAAAAGATTTTAAACAATTTGAAAACCTCGACGAAGAATATTTACCGGTTGCCAAACACAAATTACACGACTGGACGCATTTTGCAGGACTCTACGCAGCCGAGCATGTAGCGGCTACGGAGTTTGTAATCGGTGCGACCTTTGTTGCGTTGGGTGCCAAGACGATGGATATCATCCTGGGGCTATTGGTCGGGAATATCTTGGCCGTATTGAGCTGGCGCTTTATTACCTCCCCTATTGCAGTTGAAACACGATTGAGCCTCTATACCTATCTGAACAAAATTGCAGGCGACTCTATGACCAAGTTGTACAACTGGGCCAATGTCATCATCTTTTCGGTTATTTCCGCGGCGATGATAACGGTCTCTTCAACGGCGGTTCGTTTTGCCTTTGATATTCCCGCACAACTTAATTGGTACCCTAGCAATCTCTGGTTTATTTTGATCGTATTGGCGGTGGGCATCTTTGTGGTTTCCATTGCGCTCTATGGATTCAATGCTGTTTCTGAATTTTCGGGCCTCTGTGCGCCTTGGCTTTTTGTCATGTTTACGAGTGGCGCTATGGTGCTCCTACCCGCTTTGTCCCTGGATGTTTTGGATAAAACCTTACCGGCAGGATGGACCGATATTATGACCCTCGGTGACCTGCGTATCTGGACAGGTATCAATAGCAATGGCGAACCCGGAATCGGCTTGGTTGAAGTCATCGGCTTTGGCTGGGCCGCCAATACCATCACCCATTTCGGGTTGGTTGATATGGCCCTCTTGCGTTTTGCCAAAAAGAAAAACTACGCATACGCCTCCAGTACCGGTATGATGTTCGGTCACTATGTTGCATGGATCGCTGCCGGAATTATGGGCGCCGGTGCGGCTGTCATTTTAGGAAAGTCCATCGTAGAACTCGACCCGGGCGATGTGGCCTATTACGCCCTCGGTTGGTCGGGATTCGTGATTGTGATCGTTGCAGGCTGGACGACCGCTATTACCAATCTGTACAGAGCAGGTTTGGCCGCGCAAGCTATTTTCTTCAACCATTCCCGAAAGCTAACGACGATTGTCGTCGGCGTGGTCACCGTAGTCATCGCCTGTTTTCCCTTTGTGTTTTCGCAGATACTGCCGTTACTGACCTATGCCGGGCTGCTGGTCGTTCCAGTGGGAGCGATCGTGTTTGCAGAACATCAGATTTTTCCTAGAATTGGCTATACGCGCTACTGGTCTTCGTACCGCAAGCTGACCTTTAGTATGCCCGCTGTCGCCTCTTGGGGCCTGGGCTTGGCCTTCGGTTTCGGACTGCAAGCTTTAGACGTAATTTCCTTCTTTTACCTTTTTATCCCCACTTGGTTTTTTACCATCGCGGTGTATACCCTGCTAGCGTCCCGGTATGGGGCGAAGCAAAAGTATCCTGAGGAAGCAAAAGAAGAACAGCTGCACAATGAAAACATCAAACGTTTTCAAGAACAGCAAGCAAAAGAGGAACCTGTGCATACCAAAGATGTTTCTTTGTTCACTAAGGGATTAAAATTCGTAGCCATTTCGGCTTTGGTCGCCACCTTGGTT
>JBATHI010000390.1:0-3019 GCA_049666645.1 Flavobacteriaceae bacterium
GGTACAACTGGAACTGGATAAAATGGACGGGCAGCCCTTTGGAAGGGAGACCATCTACCTATTGGGCACTATGAACGATTGGGGTAAAAAATGGGATAGCACACCTAGCTTTGAGTATAAAGGGAAAGGGATTTACGAAACCACGACAACATTGAAAAAAGGTCGTTGTGAGTTTAAAATAGCGCCCATCGACTGGTCTTTTGATTATGGTGCAAATTTAAAGCAAGAAAATGTTATTATCGGGCAAAAGACGCCCTTGGCAAAAGTAGCGGGAAGTAGTAATTTGATAATGGACATTGAAGATGGATCAACATTAACGTTTAGATTAGAAGTAACTAAAGACAGTGCTGTGACACTCTACATTTTAGAGAATTAAGCTGCAATTAATGAGGCCAACGGACTCACTTAAAAGAAGATGTGGCATTCCTTTTTTAAATGATAGCGCAGCAGTTTGAAGCAAATCAAAAAATCATGAGAAAAAAACCAACAAAATTTATCGGTATTAAAACCCTATTGGTTTTGACTTTCCTTTTTCAAACCTTTCAATTAAAATCACAATCCGTCGAAAAACCCGAGGTATTCATCTTTGGCGAAACCATAGATAACATTTTGCAGAAAATCAAGCCACTGTGTACCTCGACCGAATATCGTGAAAATGAACCGATTCAACTTCCTACAGCCCAAAAAATGCAGTCTCAACTGGACTGTGAAGGTTTTATGTATGCAGGAAAACCTCGTAAAGTAGAGCTGATATTTGCCGACGAAATTTTGGATATGGTTTGGATCCTTACCGAAGAAAGCGAAGAGCAGCAGTTTATAGAAAAGTTCAAGGAAATGTATGGAGAACCATCACATATTGTCGAAGATGCTACATTTTTCCTAAGTCACGGACTGGCCGTTCGCAACAAACCACATGAAGTATTATTTATTTCTGAAAGGCTGAAAAAACCTTATGAGCAGTTTTTGAACCAATAGGATAAAGCCTGAAAATCATGCGCAGAAAAATCGAGAAAAACATATCGGGCAAAAAGGTATTGTTCCTTTTTATACTGACCAACCTGGTGTATATCCCTATGCTGACAATTACCATTCCCAAGGTTATGGGTCATGCCAACGGTATGAAATTGTTGGATATGATGCCACTAGGTTATGACCTTGATTATGTAAAAGCCCTGTTCAATGCCCTTGGCCCGCAGGGTAGGGATGCATATTTATACAATCAGCTTCCCTTGGATATGGTATATCCAGCGCTTTTCGGCATCAGTTATTGTTTGCTGCTCGCCTACTTTTTAAAAAAGCTGAATAAGTTCAACAGTAAGTTATTTTATCTCTGTTTGCTTCCGCTATTCGCGGGATTGGCAGATTATCTGGAGAATATCGGAATCATCAATCTGCTTACAAACTATCCAGATTTAACACCAAGTATGGTAACAACTACCGCTTTTTTCAGTCTTCTTAAAAGTGGGGCCACAACCCTTTACTTTCTTATTTTAATTGGAACACTTCTTCTATTGGGAATTAAAACCTTGAGAAAATGAAAAAAATCATGCTATTATTGATGACATTGATGTTCGCTTCCAGTTGTATACAACAGGAAAATAAAGAAGTTGAAAACGACGGAATTTACAGCGGCATTTTCAACCATGGTAATTTTTCGGATGCCATATCCTTCGAAATCAAAAAAGATTCCACCGACTGGAAGGTATTCTTTACCAGTCTGGAACAGAATGCCTTTCAGATACCGGCAAGAAATGTTGAAATAAGCGGCGATTCAATATATTTTATGTTGCAAAGCGATCGCTATACCTACAACTTCAAAAACAAATGGACCGATAATTATGCCGGATTGTCAGGATCATTGGAAGTCGATTCGCTACTAACAACTTATTCCTTAAAAAGAGAAGCTAGAAGCGAAGAAGAAAGTGTGAAATCCGAAGAAATCGTATTTCAATCAAACGGGCTGAATATTGGTGGAACCATACGAAAACCATCTAAATCCAATTCAAATGCCATCGTATTTCTCACTTCTTCAGGAGGTGGTGATCGAAGCGGTTCAAGGGCGGAAGCCATTTATTTTGCTGAAAAAGGATATGTTACTTTTCATTATGACAAACGTGGTACCGGCACTTCTGAAGGAGATTGGCAGGCAGCTACCATGGAAGAACTATTGTCCGACGATATGAATGCCATTGACTATTTTTCAGAACAAACCGGAATTCCTTTATCCAAAATAGGGATAAAAGGAAGCAGTCAAGGCGCGACCAAAGTCCCTTATATTCTAAATGAGTTACAAGAACTGAGGTATGGTATTGCAGCCAGTTGCCCAGGCAGTAATTTGTTGGAAAGTGACCTGAACGCTTGGAAGAACAATAATCCCGACATAAGTGAAGAAGGGGTGGAATTGCAAAGAAAAGTTTTCAAACATATTGCTGGCGACTTAAATAGGAACGAGTTGGAGAAGTCAATTGCGTTGGAAAAATCCAAACCGTGGTTTCAAAATATCTGGATCCCGAACCTTGACGAAGTACAGGTAGACAAGAAACTGTTATACAGTCCGATGCCTTATTTTCAGAAAACCGAACAACCTATTTTGGTCATTCAAGGAACTTTGGATGAGATCATTCCCGAAAAAAGTCATGAACTGATTTCAACAGCTTTGGAAGAAGCTGGTAACGAAAATTATAAAATTATACAACTGAAGGGTGCCAATCATTCGATGTACCATGTTGGGAAGACTGATTTTCCGTATTGGGCAAAATTGCATGATGACTATTTGAAAATATTTGAAGGATGGGTAAGTAATGTTTCCAATAAATAAACTCCAGTTAAAAGCCGCTTAACACGCTGTTCAATTTAGTATTTGCATGAGTTTTATGAATTAAAACGAATGGTTTATAGGGCACTCCCTACAATATAAATGGTTTTTAAAACGGCTGTTAAAAATAGAAGAGAAAAACCTGTAGAGTCTCGTGAAAGGTTGGTTTTATGGCTCAAGAAAGGAATATACTATCAAGCGAGA
>JBATHI010000391.1:0-8042 GCA_049666645.1 Flavobacteriaceae bacterium
CAGGTGACGAGATAAAAAAAACCGGGACAATCGTCCCGGTTAAATTGATTTGATTTTGATGAAAACCCAGTTTTTATGCTTCCTTGTCCCATTTTTTGGTCAAAAAGAACCCTGCCAGAAGACCGGCCCCCGCCATTAGGAAAATGGAACCCGGATAGGCCACTTCCTCTCCCACCCCCATATTGTGAACCATGATCGAGGCGATAAAAATGGCCAAACCAATGCCGATCAGTAACAAGGCGATGTTAAGGATGAAGACCTTCCAGAATGGGGCGGTCCCTTCCCGTTTGCCTTTGACAAAAATACTGGCGTCGGCACCCTTTTCGATGAGGGCCATACGTTCCCTGTTTCGGGTAGAGAAATAAAGATAGCTAATCGCGAAAACGACTAGGAAAAAGCTGATTGGGATTAAGATTGCTGCTGCCATTTGATTGTTTTTAGTTGATGAATAAACTTGTTTGTTAGGTATGACTCCTCTTTTAGGGAAGAGGTTACACTTTATTCGTAATTTTTTCAAAAACCTGTAACCAAGATCGTAACTTAAGCGTCCAATCTTTCAAATGAGCCTGCAACAAGACCAACATTGGATCGAAGAGACCATCAAAGGGAATGGGCATGCCTTTGCGGACCTGATCGATCGTTATAAGCATATGGTCTTTACCTTGGCGGTCAAAATACTTCGAAATAGGGAAGAGGCCGAAGAGGTGGCTCAAGATGTTTTCGTAAAGGTGTACCAGTCGTTAAACACCTTTAAAGGGGATTCGAAGTTTTCGACTTGGTTGTACAGGATAGCCTATCACCGCAGTCTGGATTATCTAAAAAAACAAGGAAGGCAGCTTAGTACTTCTTCCATTGACGAATTCACCGGGCCGCAATTCCCGGTTCATGAAAATTACATGGACGCATTCGATACCGTGGATCGCGCGGCCATCATAAAATCGGCCATTGATGCATTGCACGAAGAAGACGCCATTGTGATTACCCTTCATTATTATGAAGAATTATCCTTAAAGGAGATTTCGCAGGTGATGGGCATAGGGGCCAATACGGTTAAAGTGCGACTTTTCAGAAGCAGAAAACGTTTGGAAAAGCTATTGATCAAATTACTTGAACCTGAAATTATCAAAGGTTATGGAGAAGGATAAAAAAAAAGAAATCGAAATTTTGTTGAAAAATACGATCCAGGAAATAGGATTGGAAACACCTTCAGCAAAATTTAAGGAAGAATTGCTCGCAAAGGTCCAACTTGCCGGGCAGCACGCGATAATGCCTGAAAAACCGTTGATTTCAAAAAGATATTGGGGACTACTGTTGGTCGTAGTAATGGGCATTTCTGGCTATCTTATCTTTGGAAACGCCAAGGCGGAAACAACATGGGGTCTGTCTTTTATCGGTCAGGTCGATTCGTGGGCAAATGATTTCGATTTCACCTCGAACATAAGGTTGTCGGATACCTTAATGTATGGTTTGGCGGGCTTTGCTCTTTTTCTTGGCATTCAGATACTGCTACTGAAGCACCATTTTGACAAACGGTATTCATACTGAAAAAACTTGCCTTACCAGGTTATGGGAATATCGCTTAGCATTCCAATAATGTTTACATTTACCCGTAATGGCGCTGATCACCTTTCTACTCTTTACCGGTTTCGTGGCCTTCTACGCCACTTGGCGGCTCAGGCGGGACAAGTTCGATACCCAAGATGGCTACTTTTTGGGAGGTAGATCGCTGACCGGTATCGTCATCGCAGGTTCGCTGTTGCTGACCAATATTTCAACGGAACACCTCGTAGGCATGAACGGTTCCGCCTACCGGAACGGAGCCATTATTGTTGCATGGGAGGTGACCTCTGCCCTGGCCCTTGTGGTCGCGGCCCTCTATTTTGCCCCGCGCTATTTAAAGATGGGCCTTACGACCATCCCCGAATTTCTGGAGAAGCGTTTTGACGGCCTCACCCAAACCCTGGTCGCCCTACTCCTGATCATCTCATTCGTGGCTACCCTCCTGCCAATCGTGTTGTACACCGGTGCCCTGAACATAGAGGCCATTTTTGGAATTTCGAGCGCTTTAAACGTCAGTCAGGGTGAAGGGATATGGATCACCATTCTGGTCGTGGGCATCATCGGTGCCGTATATGCCATCTTTGGCGGGCTGAAGATGGTGGCCCTTACCGATACCATCAACGGTTTCGGACTTTTGGTTGCCGGGCTGTTGGTGCCCATCCTGGCCTTGCTCAGCATCGGCGACGGAAATATGTTCGAAGGATTGGGGAAGGTTTTTGAGAACAGTCCGGAAAAGTTTAATGTGGTGAGCAGGGAATCGGGCGTTGGCCCCGGTGCGCGTACGGCGATCCTTCCCTTCGAAGTCTTGTTTACCGGCTTGATGATCAATCAAATTTATTTCTGGGCCATGCACCAATCGATCATCCAAAGGGTATTAGGCGCAGTGAACTTGAAAGAGGCCCAGAAAGGGCTGCTCTACACCGGGCTTTTAAAGATTTTGGTACCGTTGATCATTGTGTTGCCGGGCCTTATCGGATTCTATTATTTTGGGGATAGCCTGTACGATACGCCCGACAACGTTTACCCGTTTTTGGTAAAAAAGATCCTGCCCTTATGGCTCACCGGCTTTTTTGTGGCGGTGATGATGGGAGCCATTTTAAGTACCTTTAACAGCGCCTTGAACAGCGCTGCGACGGTTTTTAGTCTGGACATCTTTAAGCGTTATATCAAAAAGAACGCCAGCGAAAAAAGTTTGGTGAACATGGGGAAATGGACTTCCTCGATTTTGGCCATCTTTGCCATCGGAATAGCGCCTTTCGTGGCCAATGCCCCTTCCGGACTGTACCAGCTGCTGCAACAATTGAACGGTATATTTTTTGTGCCCATCGCGAGTGTCATCATCGCGGGCTTTTTGTTTCCACGGGTATCTGCCGCCGGAGCCAAAATCGGTCTGCTGTTCGGTCTGCTTTTTTATATCGTCACTTATTTTATCCTGGAACTGCAGCTGCACTTTGTGCATATCTGGGGCATTGAGTTTGTCCTGAACCTTTTGGTGATGCACCTCGCTTCGGCTTTTCTGCCCAGGGAAGAACGGTTCGTGATGCAGGATTCCGGCAAATTGGATCTCAAACCATGGAAATATGCCAAGGCATTTAGTATTTTTTTATTGGCATTTACCATAATTTTGTACCTTTTCTTAGGAAATGTTTAAGTATGGAAAAGACTTTTAGAAATTATGATCATTCGGATGTCACCGCGGCGGTGCGTGATCATTACCGCAAAATGCGCCAGAACCAGACACTGGATTATGTGCAAAGGATGCATCGTAAATATTTGACCTTCGATAAACCCATGCCGCTCTGGGAGGCGATGGCACATCTCAATAGCCTGATCGACGTGAGCGATCCCGATCTGGATCTGCCCAATGTACAACACCTGATACAAAGTGCCGAAGCGATCCGAGAAGATGGTCGGCCAGATTGGATGCAGTTGACCGGTCTCATCCATGATTTGGGCAAGGTGATGTTTCTCTGGGGCAGCGACGATGACGGTACCAGCCAGGCCGAACAATGGGGCATGGTGGGCGATGTCTTCGTGGTGGGCTGTGCCCTTCCCGATAGCTGTGTGTATCCCGAATTCAATGCCTTGAATCCCGATATGGGAAAATCCCCTTACAATACGGCCACGGGCATCTATGAAGAGGGTTGTGGCCTTGACCAACTGAACCTGGCCTGGGGCCATGATGAATATCTTTATCAGGTACTCAAGAACCATAAGGAAAACAAACTGCCCGAAGAGGCGATGACCATGATACGGTACCATTCGTTCTACCCTTGGCATACCGGTGGCAGCTATACGCAGCTGCTCCATAAAAAAGACGAGGCTTATCTGGAAACGATACGCGACTTCAACCGTTATGATCTGTATACCAAGAGCCAAAAAATAGTTGACTTGGAAGATGTTCGCGAATACTACCAACCCATTGCCGAGAAGTATTTAGGTGCCGGACCTATTTATTGGTAGTTGGCCCCTCCACAGAGCACAAAAAAAGGCCGCCCCTGGAATAGGGGCGACCTTTTTTATTTGGGTTGCCTAAAGAAACTAGGAATACGACCTGGTATTGGCCCATCATGATCGGCTATTTTACCATCTCATAGCTCCGTTTGATAAATTCGGTCAATTCCTTTCCTTTGAGCAGGCCTTTGGAAAGCCGCGCCAAATCTATGGACTGGTTGATCAAACGCTCCCTTTTCTTCTCTGTTTTGGTATTGAGGATTTCACCGACCAGTTCATGGTTGGTGTTGACGATCAAATTGTACATTTCGGGCATATTGCCCATCCCGAACAAGCCGCCACCTCCGGTCTGCTGCATTTCTTTCATCCTTCTCATAAATTCTGGTTCGGTAATGATAAAGGGTGAGGCCGCGCTGTCCATGGCTTCCAATTGTATGGTATATCCCTTTTCCGAAATAGCCTGTTCCAAAAAGGTTTTCAGCATTTCTTTCTCCTCCTCGGACAGTTTGGAGATCTGGGTATCCTCTTTTTGGATGAGCTTGTCGATCGGATCGGCATCGACGCGGGCAAAAGACAATTTCTCCTTGCTCGATTCCAATTTCTGCATCAAATGGCCCACAATGGGGGAGTCCATCAACAAAACTTCATATCCCTTCGCTTTGGCCGCTTCGATATAGCTGTGCTGGGCCTCTTTATCGGAAGCATAAAGTACCACCAGTTTTCCGTCCTTATCGGTCTGGGATCCCTTTATCTTTTCCCCGAGTTCTTCAAAAGTAAAGTAGTTGCCATCGACGGTGGGGTACAGCGCAAACTTGTCGGCTTTTTCAAAGAATTTATCTTCCGAAAGCATGCCATATTCTATAACGATTTTGATATCGTTCCATTTTTTCTCGAAATCTTCGCGGTTGCTTTTGAAAAGCGATTGTAGTTTGTCCGCGACTTTTCTGGTGATATAGCTCGAGATTTTTTTGACCGCCCCATCGGCCTGTAAGTAGGATCGGGAAACGTTCAAAGGAATATCGGGCGAATCGATCAACCCGCGCAACATGGTCAGGAATTCGGGAACAATGCCCTCCACATTGTCGGTCACGAATACCTGGTTTTGGTACAGCTGTATCCGGTCTTTTTGAATGTTGAGGTCCTTGGTCAATTTGGGGAAATACAAAATCCCGGTTAAGTTGAACGGATAGTCGACATTTAAATGGATATGGAACAGCGGCTCCTCAAATTGCATCGGGTACAGTTCCCTGTAAAACGACTTATAATCTTCCTCCTTAAGGTCGGTGGGCTGCTTGGTCCAGGCCGGATTGGGGTTGTTGATGATATTATCGACTTCCTTGGTCGGTGCCGGATCCTCTTTTTTCGCGCCTTCGGGTTTGGGCAGGGTTTCTGTTTTGGTACCGAACTTGATCGGTATCGGCATAAATTTGTTGTACTTGCGCAAGAGCTCCGAAATACGGTGGTCTTCCAAGAATTCAGTGGAGTCGTCGGCGATATGCAGAATGATTTCGGTGCCGCGCTCTGTCTTGGCATGTTCCTTTATGGTGAATTTTGGAGACCCGTCACAAGTCCAATGCACCGCAGGGGCATCCTGATAACTCTTGGTGATGATCTCCACTTTTTTTGACACCATGAAGGCCGAATAGAATCCGAGGCCGAAATGCCCGATGATGCCCGTATCCTTGGCACCATCTTCGTATTTGTGCAAAAATTCCTCTGCCCCGGAAAAGGCGATCTCATTGATATATTTTTTCACTTCCTCAGCGGTCATCCCGATGCCCTGATCGGTGATATGGAGCTTTTTTCCCTTTTTATCGACTTTCACTTCGATCATCGGGTTACCATATTCCAGTTTCGCCTCGCCTATCGAGGTCAGATGCCTTAATTTGAGCGTTGCATCGGTAGCATTTGATATCAGCTCCCTCAGAAATATTTCGTGGTCGCTGTACAAGAACTTTTTAATAAGGGGAAAGATGTTATCTACTGAAACGTTGATCTTGCCTGTGGCCATGGTTCTATTATTTTATTGTTAGCACCTTCAAGCTGTCAAAAAAAATACCACAATGCCTTCAAGTGACAAACTGACACTTTACATGGCAGTATGTTCCTGATTTAAGAATTCGTAAGTATAAATGCCCAGAATAAGTGCCAAAATCTTCGATCTAAAAGTTTAACAAATATTTTTGTTTAATTTTTTTTTAAAAAGATTAAACATCAATATCTTTGTTATGGTTATGGAAAAAAACTTGCTATGAAAAAGATTTTGATCCCATAATCATGTTTGATTATTTATTGGTTAGGTTGTTTGAAAACGTGTCTCCGCCCCCGGAGGCACGTTTTTGTTCAAATTGCCGACCCTTTTAGCGTTCAGTTAACAATTGGGGGGCATCAAGCAGCGTATCTTTACGCTGGAAACGAAAAAAAGCAAAACATGGCTACAAAGTCCAAAACAAAACCGGTTAACGAAGACCAAATCATCGCCGCTTATATGGATTATGTCCTCGAACACGAGACGATCCCCAAATCCATTTTCAAATTTTGCAAGACAGCCAAGATCGCCGAGGCCGACTTTTATCGATATTTTGGTTCAATAGATGCCCTGCAAAAGGGTATCTGGGGCAAGTTTTTTACCAATACGGAAGATTTGTTGCTCAAAAACAAAGACTATGAAGGCTATACCAATAAGGATAAAATGCTCACCTTTTTTTATGCCTTCTTCGAGCTACTGACCTTGAACCGCAGTTATGTGCTTTTTGCCCTGGGGAACGAAAAGACGATATTGGGAAAATTGGAGGAACTAAAGGGTCTTCGAAAACAGATCAGGGGCTTTGCCAGGGCCCTTATAGCCGATGGGAATGCCCAGAAGACGTTTAAGATCAGCCAGCATAATCCCACTTTGTTCGCTGAAGGCGCCTGGTTGGAAATGCTGTTCATTTTAAAGTTTTGGATCGACGACGATTCCGCCGGATTCGAAAAGACCGATATGGCCATTGAAAAATCGATCAATACCATCTTTGATATTTTTGACAACACCCCCTTGGACACCATCATCGATTTTGGCAAATTTCTTTTCAAGGAAAGGATGCAATAGACTGAAGGCCGATACAATCACCATCAAAATATGAAAACCCTCGATTCCATTCCAACAGGAAAGATTGAACGCGCCGGCAAACTGCTCAAGACCGGGGTAAAGATCGGGGGCAACTATGCCAAGTATTATGGCAAGAAGCTGGTGAACCCGGAATTGAACCGCGACGAGTTGAACGAGGACAATGCCGAGGATATTTACGACGGACTCAAAACCCTTAAGGGTAGTGCCTTGAAAGTGGCCCAAATGCTGAGCATGGAAAAAAACCTGCTTCCCAATGCCTATGTGGAGAAATTTTCACTTTCCCAATTTTCGGTACCCCCCTTATCGGCACCCTTGGTGCGAAAAACCTTTAAAACCTATTTGAACAAATATCCCGAGGAACTGTTCGATACTTTCGAGCGCGATTCGATCAATGCGGCCAGCATAGGACAGGTACATAGGGCCTCCAAAAATGGCAAACAATTGGCCGTAAAGATTCAATATCCCGGAGTCGCCCAAAGTATCGGCAGCGATTTGGCCCTGGTCAAACCCATAGCGCTGCGACTGTTCAATATCAAGGGCAAGGATTCAGACAAATATTTCAAGGAGGTCGCTTCAAAATTGATGGAGGAGACCAATTACCTGCTCGAAGTCGCGCAGAGCAAGGAAATTTCCCGGGCCTGTAAGCATATCGGCAATTTGGAGTTTCCCGTTTATTACGAAGAATGGTCCAGTGAAAAGATCATTACCATGGATTGGATGGAAGGATTGCACCTAAGTGAGTTCTGTAAGACCGATTTTTCCCCTGAACTAGGTAACAAGATCGGCCAGACCCTTTGGGATTTTTATATGTTCCAGATCCACGGCTTGCGAAAAGTGCATGCCGACCCGCATCCGGGAAATTTTTTGGTCAGCGCCAAAGGAAGTTTGATCGCGATCGACTTTGGGTGTATAAAGG
>JBATHI010000392.1:0-3838 GCA_049666645.1 Flavobacteriaceae bacterium
TTATACTTGTACGTACAAGTAGGGGAAGGAAAAAGTGAAAAATTCATCGGCTTATCCTGCAACACAATTGCCGTGGGTAAAGCTGGGTTTGGCTTGTTGGACACATCGCCTTCCATTGATTTTTGACCGGTTCGAAAAGGCTCAAACAACCGAACTTGGCAAAAGGGGCATCGATTTATTGGAAATGGGCGTTACTTTAATGGATATATGGTCCGGTTATTCGATTAATTGTTGAAAACGCTGCGTGGCTTTGTTCATTTTTGCTATATTTAAGAGAACATTAACAGTTAACTTCGCCCTGATATGGCTGGACACGCTATAGAGATCATACTGAGTAGGCAGTTGGCGGATTGCTTATCGGTGCCGGTTTTTATAGTTGATCCCCAAGGTACGTTGTTGTTTTATAACGCTCCGGCCGAAGTGATACTTGGACAAAAATTTCAGGACACGGGAGCGATGCCCGTGGGAGAATGGGGCACAAATTTTTTTCCCCATGATGGTGAAGGCAACCAAATCCCTCCATCGGAACTTCCATTGGTACAGACCATCAACAACAAAGCACCGGCGCACAAGACATTTTGGATCAAAAGCCTTTCGGGCAAATCAACCAAGATATCGGTGACCTCCATCCCCATTATAGGAAGATCAAAGGAATTTTCCGGGGCGATGGCCATTTTTTGGGACAATGAAAAGACCCTATGAAGGTAAAGCTGCATGGTACACGAGGCGCATATCCTACCTCTTCCGTCACCAACCAAAAGTATGGCGGGAATACCGCATGCATTGAAATCATAGCGGATAATGATCGTTTGATCGTAGATGCGGGCACCGGACTTTTGGGAATTGATTTTGACACCTATTATAAAGCCGATCGGATCGACATCTTATTGACCCATCTGCACATGGATCACATACAGGGCCTGGCATTTTGCAAACCCTTGTTCAACCCCAATATGGAAGTTCATATTTGGGGTCCGGGCGGAAGTCCCGAATCGCTGCAAGCTCGGTTGAACCGTTTTTTATCCCCTCCGCTTTTTCCTATTCCACTAAGGGACATTCCGTCAAAGCTGAGTATTCACGAATTGCCGAATGCAGCTTTTAGCATAGGAAGTTTTACCATTACCTCCGAATACATCAGCCATCCCGGACCAACCGTTGGGTTTAGGATCCAATCAGGTTTAAAGGTCGTTACCTACCTGCCCGACCATGAGCCCGTCATCGGAAAATCGCACCTATTTCCCGAAGACGAATGGGTTTCGGGATTTGAGCTGGCCTATCGATCCGACCTCCTGATCCATGATTCCCAATACAGCAAGAAAGAAGCTAAGAACAAGGTAGGTTGGGGGCACAGCTCTTTGAATATTGCCGCGGAGTTCTGTTCAAGAACGGAAGCCAAACGGTTGCTGATGTTCCACCATGACCCAGGGCATACCGATGACGAAAGAACACGGATGTTCGATAAATTCATGAAAAACAACCCCTATGATTTTCCGATCGAACTGGCGGTACAAGGTCAGGAAATAGAGGTTTAACGAAAAGCATGGCAACACTGTGCCACGGCATAAAAAAAATGGTTTAAGGCAATGGCCTTACCATGATGTCCTTATAGAAGACCACACTGCCCGGGTCATGGCCCTGTAAGGCAAAGGTACCCGATGTAAGGACCCTTTGGGTACTGCCCTCATCCCTTTTGGGATGCTCGGGTTCGGTATAGTCTACCACCACAATGTCATTGATCTTGATGATGATGCGCTTGCCTTCTACCTTGATGTATTCGGTATACCATTCATTATCGCCGGCATAGTTCTCGATGACATCCTGAATGGCATATAAACTGCCGGTGCGGCGCCAGTCGGTATGCGAATTGTTCACCTGAACCTCATAGCCTACCGCAGGCCAACTTTTTTCTTGGTATCGGGTATGGATATAAATACCGGAATTGGCGCTGGGCCTCGTCATCACCCTTACCTTGAACTCAAAGTTTTTGAAGTCGTGGTTTTCGACCGCACCGGTGTAGAACAAATGGGCCACGGGACCGGCAACTTTGATGCTGCCATCCTCGACCGAGAAGGTAGATGCATTTTCACCAACTTTCCAACCCTCCAAATTATCGCCATTGAAGAGCGATACCCAGCCCTGATCATCAGACACTTCAGTTTTTTGGGACGTTACCGAACTCAAATATCCCAAAATTAAGGTCATGGTCATTAAGTATTTAAAATACCGTTTCATAAGAAAAAGGTTTAAGGTTGGCCATACAAAGTACAAAAATAAACCACCGAACCGTTTAATTTATCGCAAATTTGAAGCCTGTTCCGAAGACGCCAACCAAAGCCGAGGGGTACAAGTTTTATTAAATCATGGGTTTGCCCATATTTGTTCGGTTTCCGGGCCATTTTATTTTTCTTTTGATTATCTTTTAAGTTAAAAATAAGGCCTAAGGGCCTATAACCACTGAATAGAAATCATCGAGATGCGATTGGTACAACTGCAGCATAAATCCCATGGCCGCCGGGTCGCTTGGGTCGGAGAGCCCCATTTGAGGCTGCTTTCCGATTTTGATTCCATTTGGACATTGGCACAAAGGGCCATCGAAAAGGGAGGGGCCATCGAGGCCTTGGTTCAGAATAAACTGTCTGAGACCGAATTAAGTTATGACGAAGTCTATGATGGCCATTCGGAATGGAAATTACTGCCCTGCTTTGACCATCCCGAAGACCCCTGCAAATTGATGCTCAGCGGTACCGGTTTGACGCATAAGGCCAGCGCGGAGAACCGACAAAAAATGCACGAAGCAGCGCAGGAAGTAGGACTTACCGACAGCATGAAGATTTACCTATGGGGCGTCGAAGGCGGCCATCCCGAAAATGGAAGCATCGGCATACAGCCCGAATGGTTCTATAAAGGGAACGGCTCGGTATTAAGGGCCCATGGCGATGACTTGGAAATACCGCCCTATGGCAATGATGGGGGGGAAGAGCCCGAATTGGCTGGGGTATATCTCAATGATATGGACGGGAAGCCCTGGCGAATCGGTTTCACCACGGCCAACGAGTTTTCCGATCATATCATGGAGCGCAAGAATTATCTGTACCTGGCACCTTCCAAAATAAGGAATTGCGCCATTGGGCCCGAATTGGTGGTCACCTCCAAATTTGAGGATATCCATGGGGAAGTCAGCATTGTTAGAAAAAATGCCACCTTGTGGAAAAAGGCCATCCATACTGGGGAAAGGAACATGGCGCACAGTCTGGCCAACCTCGAATACCATCATTTCAAATATGCCAATCATCGCTTGCCGGGGCAGGGGCATGTACATTTCTTTGGCGCCGACGCCTTCAGTTTCGGTGCGGGCATCGAACTGCAGGAAAACGATGTGATGCAAATTGATTGGAAAGGCATGGGCAGGCCATTGCGCAATGTGCTCGTCAAATCAATAAAGAAAGAAAAGCCAATAGGAATCGGCCTTTTGGTTTAGTTTCCAAACCGCTTCCCTCGCTGACCGATCAAACCAGATGATTGGGGAAGTCCTTTACCGTCGCACAGCAGAGTTGTTCCATCACCTGTTGCAGTTGCACTTTCATCAAACTGATGGTATGATCCCCGCCTTTGGCGCCAAGGGCGGCCACACCGTACATGAACGACCTGCCCATAAAAGTGAATTCGGCACCGCTGGCCAGCGCCCTGGCGATATCGGGGCCCGACCGCAAACCGCTATCCATCATCACTTTTATTTTTTTGCCGTAGGCTTCAGCGATGGTTGCCATGGGTTTGATGGTCGACGTTCCCGCATCGAGCTGCCTGCCCCCATGGTTCGAAACGATGATGCCATCCAAGC
>JBATHI010000393.1:0-5409 GCA_049666645.1 Flavobacteriaceae bacterium
GATTACGGCGATTTTAAGATCTTCGGAAGTTCTCCGGAAGCACAGATTATTGTTAGAGATGGAAAAGCAGAGATCCATCCCATTGCAGGCACTTTTAAAAGGACGGGGAATGATGAAGAAGATGCCATACTTGCCAAAAAACTTACTGAAGATGCTAAAGAAAACAGTGAACACGTAATGTTGGTAGATCTAGCAAGGAATGACCTTAGCAGTAACGGCAATATGGTAAAGGTGGAAAATTATCGCGAAGTACAATACTTTTCTCATGTGATCCATCTGGTATCCAAGGTTACCGGGCAGAAGAAAAAAGATATCCCCACCCTGAAGGTGGTGGCCGATACCTTTCCGGCCGGTACCCTAAGCGGTGCCCCGAAGCATATGGCGATGCAACTGATCGAGAAATATGAGAAAACGGGCCGCGGCTATTATGGCGGCGCCATCGGTTTCATGGATTTTAAGGGCAATTTTAACCATGCCATTATGATCCGAACTTTTTTAAGCAAAAACCATCAATTGTATTATCAAGCAGGCGCGGGCCTGGTCGCCGCATCCGACCCGGAAGATGAATTACAGGAAACCTATAACAAACTTGGAGCATTGACCAAGGCTTTGGAAATCGCCGAGACCATTTAAGAATGAAAAACATTTTAGTCATAGATAATTACGACAGTTTCACTTACAACCTGGTGCATTATTTGGAGGACCTGGGCTGTGCGGTAACGGTAAAAAGAAACGATCAGTTGGTTTTGGCGGAAGTGGAATTATTTGATAAAATAGTACTGTCGCCCGGACCGGGAATTCCCGACGAGGCGGGATTGTTAAAGGAAATCATCGCCAAATATGCCCCGACTAAAAGTATTTTCGGGGTATGTCTGGGGCAACAGGCCATCGCAGAGGTCTTTGGCGGTGCCTTGGTCAACTTGGACAAGGTATATCACGGAATTGCGACCAAGATAAAAATAGTGAAAGAAGACGCGTTGTTCAAGGACATTCCCGATGAAATTGAGGTGGGCCGTTATCATTCCTGGGTGGTCGACACCGATTTGCCCGATGTTTTCGACATTACTTCCTTGGATGAAAACGGACAGATCATGTCGTTGCGCCATAAGCAATACGATGTATGTTCGGTGCAATTCCATCCAGAATCCGTTTTGACGCCTTATGGAAAGAAAATTTTGGAAAATTGGGTGAATTCGCCCTCGCGTTAAATAAGTATATATCCGGGCAAATGAAGTCGCAATTCAAGAATGTTTTTGCCCCCGATCAATTGTAATTCCCCTTTAAAAAGATACAGGGGGAAAGAAAAAAAGAAATCGTACCATGAAAGAAACACTGAACAGACTGATCAATCATGAACAGCTTTCCAAAACCGATGCCCGTACCATCTTGGTCAACATTGCCAAAGGGGATTATAATGGGAGCCAAATCGCTGCATTCCTCACGGTATACTTGATGCGCAGTATCACCATAGAAGAATTGGAAGGCTTTAGGGACGCCCTGCTCGATCTCTGCCAGGCAATCGATTTGGAGGCCTATGACCCGATCGACCTATGCGGTACAGGGGGTGATGGCAAAGACACCTTCAATATTTCCACTTTGGCATCATTTGTTACGGCAGGGGCCGGTATAAAGGTCACCAAGCACGGCAACTATGGGGTCTCCTCCACCTGTGGCAGCAGTAATGTGATGGAGTTTTTGGGTATCAAGTTCAGCAGTGATGCCGATTTTTTGGAGAAATCGATCGAGCAGGCGGGCATTTGTGTCCTCCATGCCCCATTGTTCCACCCCGCCATGAAAAATGTGGCTCCGATACGTCGTGAATTGGGGGTAAAGACCTTTTTCAACATGTTGGGACCCATGGTAAATCCGGCTTTTCCAAAAAATCAAATGGTAGGGGTTTTCAATCTCGAATTGGCGCGCATGTACGGTTACCTATACCAGAACACGGATAAGAAATTCACCGTGCTGCATGCATTGGATGGCTATGACGAAATCTCCCTCACAGGACGAACCAAGACCATATCGAACCTATCGGAAGGCATATTGGAACCTGAAGATTTTGGGGTGAAGGCCATTTCACATTCCGACATCATCGGTGGCAACAGCATTGCTGATTCGGCAAAAATTTTTATGGAGGTGCTAGAAGGGCGGGGCACGGAAGCGCAAAACAATGTGGTATGCGCCAATGCGGGCATCGCGATCGCCACCGTAAAGGGAATCGGCGCCAAGGAAGGATTTGGATTGGCCATGGAATCGTTGCGAAGCGGACATGGCCTAAAGGCTTTGAAGAAATTACAAGAATTGAGCAACTGATGGACATCCTTGAAAAAATTGTGGTCGACAAGCACAAAGAAGTGTTGTTGAAAAAATCGATCGTGCCGCTCGCCCAATTGGAGCAGACGGCCCTTTTTGGCCGTAACACCATGTCGTTGGCCAGGGGTCTAAGAAACCGTGGGGCAGGCATCATCGCCGAACACAAACGCCGCTCCCCTTCAAAGTCGGTCATCAATCAGGATGTAAGTGTCCAGGATGTGGCTTTGGGGTATCAAAAGGCCGGGGCCAGGGGCATGTCGGTCTTGACCGACGGCAAATACTTCGGGGGCTCCTTGGACGATCTGCTGTTGGCACGTGCCACCACCCAAATGCCGCTATTGCGAAAAGAATTTATTATAGACGAATACCAGATCATTGAGGCCAGGGCCTATGGGGCGGATCTCATTTTATTGATCGCTGCCATTTTGACCAGGGCCCAGATCAAGTCATTTTCAGAATTGGCAAAAAGCCTTCAAATGGAAGTCCTCCTGGAAGTGCATAACGAAGCGGAACTGAACCGATCGGTCATGCCCGGCATTGATCTGCTGGGCGTGAACAACCGGAATCTGAAGACCTTCGAGGTGAGTCTCGAAACAAGCAAGTCACTGGCCCAAAAGATTCCGGATGAATTCTTAAAAGTGACGGAAAGCGGTATCGGCAAAGTGGATTCGATAAAAGATCTGATGCAATATGGCTATCAAGGGTTCCTCATCGGGGAGCAATTCATGGCTTCCGAGAATCCTGGGGAAAGTGCTCGGGAATTCATTGACCAATTAACGCTATGAAAATCGCCTATATCTTATACAACGGTATTACCACCCTCGATTTTATCGGCATTTACGATCCGGTTAGTCGGCTGCGGTCCATGGGGTTTTTGCCCGATCTCAGCTGGCAGCTCTGTGCATTGCAACCTTCGATCAAGGACCATTTCGGGCTTGAGATGGCAATGGATGCCATAAGACCCGATTTGGGCGGGCACGATGCCATCGTGGTCCCGGGCGGCTTTGGCAGTAGGGCTTTGCAGGCGGATGGGGATTTCATCGAATGGCTGCAGACCGCGGGCAAGGACACCCTGAAAGTTTCCATATGTACAGGTAGCCTGTTGTTGGGCGCGGCCGGTTTTTTAAAGGGAAAAAGAGCGACCAGCCACTTTGCCGAGTACAGACAACTCGAAACTTACGCCAAGGAGGTGCTGCAGGAACGTATCGTGGAAGATCATGATCTCATAACGGCAGGCGCCGTGGCGGCCTCATTGGATCTGGGGTTATACCTTTGTGAAAAATGGGCCGGTCGACAGGCCATGGAGGAAATTGCAAAATCTATGAACTATAATTTGGTGCGATGAAATTGAAGGTCTGCGGTATGAAACATAACGTTTTGGAGGTGGCTACCCTAAAGCCCGATTACCTCGGGTTCATTTTTTGGGAGCCTTCGGAACGATCTTTCGAAGGCGACATTCCAAAACTGCCCCGGGGCATCAAAAAAGTCGGGGTTTTTGTGGATGCCAGCCTGAAGGAAGTCAATGACCATATTTTTGAGCACGCACTCGACATGGTTCAATTGCACGGCCATGAAACCCCAGCTTTCTGCGCTGCTCTCAAGGACATGGCAGTGGAGGTGGTCAAGGTGTTTTCAATTCAAAACGGGTTCGATTTTGAAGTGCTCAAACCTTTTGAAGAGAGCTGCGATTATTTTTTGTTCGATACCAAAGGAAAGCTTCCCGGTGGCAATGGTTATGTCTTTGATTGGTCGGTTTTAAAAGATTATGCCTCCTCCAAGCCCTATTTTTTGAGCGGTGGGATCGGATTGGAAGAAATGGGTTCGGTCAAGGAATTTTTAAAAAGGCCCGAATCGCGATATTGCCATGCCATTGATGTGAACAGTAGGTTTGAGTCTGGTCCGGGATTGAAAGAGGTTGATAAATTAAAGGAATTCAAAAAACAGCTATGAGTACATACCACGCGAACGAAAAAGGATATTATGGTGAATTTGGTGGGGCCTTCATCCCTGAGATGCTTTACCCCAACACCGAAGAACTGAGACAAAATTATATCGAAATCATGGAGGAACCCAGTTTTAAAACGGCGTTCAACCAATTGTTAAAAGACTATGTGGGCCGTCCCACCCCATTGTATTTCGCAAACCGGCTCTCCGATAAATATCGGACCAAAATTTATCTGAAAAGGGAAGACCTTTGCCACACGGGAGCCCATAAGGTAAACAATACCATCGGCCAGATCTTGATGGCCAAAAAATTGGGCAAGAACCGCGTCATCGCCGAAACGGGGGCCGGACAGCATGGGGTGGCCACGGCCACGGTCTGCGCCTTGATGGGCATTGAATGCGTGGTGTATATGGGCGAAAAAGACATTGCGCGACAGGCACCCAACGTTGCACGGATGAAAATGTTGGGCGCTTCGGTACGACCGGCCCTGTCGGGGAGCAGAACCTTGAAGGATGCAACGAACGAAGCGATCAGGGATTGGATCAACAATCCCGTAAATACCCATTACATCATAGGCTCGGTGGTGGGGCCACATCCTTATCCTGATATGGTCGCCCGGTTTCAGTCGGTCATTTCCGAGGAAATCAAATGGCAACTGCTTGAAAAGGAAGGCCGCGATCATCCCGATTATGTGGTGGCCTGTGTAGGAGGCGGCAGCAACGCGGCCGGCGCCTATTATCATTATCTCGATCGGCCCGAAGTGGGTATCATCGCCGTGGAGGCAGCTGGAAAAGGGGTCCATTCCGGCGAAAGTGCCGCCACATCCGCCTTGGGCCGGGTGGGTATCATCCACGGAAGCAAAACCTTGTTGATGCAGACCCAGGACGGCCAGATTACGGAACCTTATTCCATCTCGGCCGGCTTGGACTATCCGGGGGTCGGGCCCATGCATGCCCATTTATACCGTTCCGGCCGCGGAGAATTCATCTCCATCACCGATGATGAGGCCATGACCGCCGGTTTGATGGTATCGCAAATGGAGGGCATCATCCCTGCGATCGAAACCTCCCATGCCTTCGCCATTTTCGACCATAAAAAGTTCGGACCGGAAGAGGTTATCGTCGTCAACCTGTCGGGGAGAGGTGATAAAG
>JBATHI010000394.1:0-12019 GCA_049666645.1 Flavobacteriaceae bacterium
ATGCGCCGTAAAAAGCCAATTCAATCGCCTCCAAATACGATATCCTATTAAGCAATTGGGTTTATTTAAAATACCGAGGATCGGCATTGAGTACCCCGGGAACATCTTTCCAAATGGTCACTGAATCGGCATTGAGGCAATAGGCCAAAATGGCGGCTGTATAATCGGACCCCTCGCGCCCCAAGGTGGTGGTAAAGTTGTTGTCGTCACTGCCGATAAACCCTTGCGTAATGTTCAGTTTGGACCTATCGATGCCCTTGCTCACCTGCTGTTGCGTTTTTTCCCAGTGCACCGTGGCATCCCTATAACTGTTATCGGTCTTGATGAAATCACGGACATCGATCCAGTTGTTCTTAATCCCTGTTGCGTTAAAATAGGCACTTACGATCGCCGTCGAAATCAATTCCCCATACCCGACTACCTGATCGTAAACAAAATTGTATTTGGGCGATTTGTTCCAGGCCAAAAATCCCTGTACTTCAGCGAACAATGACTTGACCTTCGAAAAAATGGGATGCCCTTTCTGGGGAAACAAATCCGCTACTATGTCCTCGTGGTATTTGTTGACGTCATTGAAAGCGCCCGCCAAGGCTGCCTTGTCATGGAAATAAGCGTTAACGACGGCTTCCATGGCATTGGTGGTCTTGCCCATGGCCGAAACGACCAACAGGGTGTTGTTGTGGCCCGTCAGTTCAAGCACCTTGACCACGTTTCTTATTCCCTCCGCATCCTTGACCGATGCGCCTCCAAATTTGAAAATTCTCATTGCTGTTGATATAATTGATAGTGAGGCTTTCCTTAAATATGAATCCTGAATCGGAAAAAATCCTATTCCTCCCTTAAATAAGTTTCAATTCCCTTGGCATCGAGCTGTACAACGTCCCAGTCGCGCATTACCCTCGCCCCTTTTTTCTCATAAAAGGTGATGGCCGGTTCGTTCCAATCCAATACTTCCCAACTGATCCGTTTGACGCCTAGCTTATGGCCGTACTTGACCACTTCCGTCAACAGGGCATTTCCCAGGCCATGGCCCCGCATTTCCTTGGTGACGATCAAATCCTCCAAATGGATGACCGGACCTTTCCATGTAGAATATCGCGGATAGATCAAGGCCATACCCTCAATTTTCCCATCGACCTCGGCGACGAAACATCGGAAAAGTTTCGCTTCTCCAAAACCATCCCTGATCAGGTCGGCAGCGGTTATTTCAACTGCGCCTCCTTCCTTTTCAAATTCAGCCAATTCCTGGATCAGTTGCAGTACCTGCGGCATGTCGTTCGCCCTTGCTACCCGTATGGTGGTGCTCATAATTGTTATAAATAAAACACAAAGTTATAAATTTAATAAATCAATCGAAGGCCAAAAAGACGTTGTTTCACAAAATACCCGATATTTGTTCCCATACAAACAGCCAATACATGTTAAGAAACAGAAACACCACCTTGGGAGAATATATCATTGAAAACCAATCCTCCTTTCAATATTCCTCTGGTGAGCTTTCCAAACTGATCAACGCCATTCGACTAGCGGCAAAAGTAGTGAACTATGAAGTGAACAAAGCAGGACTCGTCGATATTCTGGGAGAAGCGGGCGACACCAATGTTCAGGGCGAAGACCAACAAAAATTAGACGTGCTGGCCAATGAAAAATTTATCCAAACCCTGAAAAACCGCGAAATCGTATGCGGAATCGCCTCCGAAGAGGAAGACCATTTCATCGCCATCAATAGCAATGACCAAAAGCACCAGAACAAGTATGTGGTGCTCATCGACCCCTTGGACGGTTCTTCCAATATCGATGTCAATGTTTCGGTGGGTACCATTTTTTCAATTTACAGAAGGATTACCCCCATTGGTACCCCCGTTGCCATGGAAGATTTTCTTCAACCCGGTCGAAACCAGGTAGCGGCTGGCTATATCATTTATGGCACTTCTACCATGTTGGTCTATACAACGGGCGATGGGGTCAATGGTTTTACCCTCAACCCCGCCATTGGCACTTTTTACCTTTCCCATCCAAATATGCAGTTCCCCGAAAGCGGCAATATCTATTCGATCAACGAAGGCAACTACAATCACTTTCCCCAAGGGGTAAAAAATTATATCAAGTACTGCCAGAAGGAAGAAGAAGATCGGCCCTATACCTCGAGATATATCGGTTCATTGGTATCGGATTTTCATCGGAACATGATCAAGGGCGGCATTTACATCTATCCCAAGAGCAGTATGGCCTCGAACGGTAAACTACGCCTCCTATACGAGTGCAATCCTATGGCTTTTATCGCGGAACAGGCCAACGGCAAGGCAAGTGATGGGTTTGGGCCGATACTCGATATCAAACCCACCGAATTGCATCAAAGGGTTCCTTTTTTCTGTGGGAGTAAAAAAATGGTTGAAAAAGCGGAAGAATTTATGGCGCTTCAAGCCTAAAAAAACGGGCTGGCCGGTTTTAAATCCAATAAACCGAGCATCCGCTCAGAGTTTCAGGATTTTCTTATAGTCTTCAAAATCGATCTTTCCACTGAAAATGGCCACCGATTTTTTGATGATCTTGCTCGCCTGGTCACTGGGATACCCAAGTCCGATTGCGTACCGCTTCAACAATACCAGTTCATTTTCTTCGATCGGATGGTCGACAAAGACTATCCGAAAAAGATCGTACAAACGTTCCAATCGCTTTTTCGAATCCAAAGAGGGCTCGATCGGGTATTTGTTTTCCTTTTTCATCACTTCCTTATATTCCTCTTCGGTGATGTCCAACCGGAAAGCGAACCGGTCCAGCATCGCCTTTTCTTCCTTACCTACCTCACCATCTACAGCAGCCAAGGACGCAATGGCGGCAAAGTGTGCCAAATTGCTCCTGTGTTCACTGTTCCAATACAAATCCTTGAATGCCATACCTTCCTTTTTAACCGGGGCAAAGATAATTTTTTTAAAGGTCAAATTCCAGTATCCATTTGATTATTTTATCGACTGATGAATCTGTAAGGAATAGCTTAAAAAAGCTTAAAAGACTTTGCCGAAAGCAAGCTCTTGACCTGTAGGGTAAAACTTAATCCTTAACTTTCCGTCACATTAAAAAAGACCGCGTTTTGGTCTCCTTATTACCCCCATGAAAGCAGACGCACTTTATCGCCTGGCGGAAGCCTGGTTCGAAGCACAACAATGGAAACCCTTTCCCTTTCAGAAAGAAACATGGAAGGCATTTTTACAAGGCAGGAACGGACTCTTAAATGCCCCCACGGGCAGTGGCAAGACCTTTGCCCTCTGGTTTCCGATCGTCCTTCATTATCTCAAAAGCAATCCCGATTATAAAACCCGACATATCCCCGGCCTAAAGGCCATTTGGATCACGCCGCTCAGGGCCCTTTCCCAGGAAATAAAACAATCGGCCGAAAGGGTTTGTGCCGATTTGGGCACGCAAATGACCGTTGGGATAAGAACCGGAGACACCTCGGCCAAAGACCGGGCAAAACAAAAAACCCAAATGCCCGATCTCTTGATCACAACACCGGAAAGCCTGCATTTATTGCTGGCCACCAAGGGATATGCGAAACTTTTCAAGGACTGCTCCGCAATCGTGGTCGACGAATGGCACGAGTTATTGGGAACCAAACGTGGGGTGCAGATGGAACTAGCCTTATCAAGGTTAAAATCCGTCTCCAGATCACTCCGCATTTGGGGCATTTCGGCGACGATAGGTAACTTGGAACAGGCCAGGGAAGTACTTTTGGGACCGGAGACCCAAGCTTTGCAAAATTCGGTAATGATCAAAGCGAAAATCAATAAAAAAATTACCGTCAAAAGCATCATTCCACAAGAAATGGAAACCTTTCCTTGGCGAGGACATCTGGGCATTCGCTTGCTCGAGGCGATTATTCCGATCTTGGAACAAAGCAAAACCACTTTATTGTTTACCAACACCCGAAGCCAATGCGAGATCTGGTTCCAGAAAATATTGGAAAAACATCCCGAATTCGCCGGCGAAATTGCCATGCACCACGGCAGCATCAATAAAGAAACACGCCTTTGGGTTGAACAGGCCATCAGGAACGAAAGCCTCAAAGCCGTGGTTTGCACCTCGAGTTTAGACCTTGGTGTCGACTTTGCCCCGGTGGAAACCGTCGTACAGATTGGCGGGCCAAAGGGGGTGGCACGCTTTTTACAGCGGGCCGGTAGAAGCGGGCACCGACCGGGCAAGGAAAGTGTGATCTACTTCCTGCCCACCCATGCCATAGAACTGGTGGAGGCTTCCGCCCTGCAGCAAGCGGTGAAGCAAAATGCGGTGGAAGACCGCATCCCTTACCTGAACAGTTTCGACGTGCTGTTGCAGTACCTCACCACCTTGGCCATTTCCGATGGTTTTTATCCCGATGAAATCTTTAAAGAAGTAAAACAGACCTTTTGTTACCAAGCCTTGACCCAAGCGCAATGGCATTGGCTGCTCAATTTCCTGGTGATGGGCAGTCAAAGCCTGCAAACCTATGATGAATACAAAAAGGTGGAAGTGGAGGAAGATGGCAAATTTAAGGTGAACAACAGGGGGATTGCCATGCGGCACCGATTCCAGATCGGTACGATCGTCGGTGATGCCAACCTCGCCGTTCGATATCAAAAAGGGGGGTACATCGGTTCGATCGAGGAATATTTTATTTCAAAATTGACGGCTGGGGACGTCTTCACTTTTGCGGGTAGAAATCTCGAATTCATCCGCATCAAGGAGATGCAGGCGTATGTGCGAAATTCGGGCAAGAAAACCAACAAGGTGCCCAGTTGGATGGGGGGCCGCCTGACCTTGTCGGCGCAAATGTCAGAATTGCTCAGAAAGGAATTGTATTCGGTTTCACGGCCCGTGTCGGAACAATCGCTTGAAATCCGTTCATTGGCGCATATTTTTGATCGGCAACGCGCGGAGAGCATCGTTCCCAAACCGAACGAATTGCTTGTGGAGACCTTTAAAACGACTGACGGCCACCACCATATCTTCTATCCATTTGAGGGCAGGTTCGTTCACGAGGCCATGGGAAGCCTATTGAGCTATCGCATCAGCCTGCTCTCGCCGATCACCTTTTCGTTGGCGTTCAACGACTATGGGTTCGAGCTGTTGTCGGATCAGGAGCTCGACCTGCAACAGGTGATCGACAATGACCTGTTCAGCATCGACTATCTTATTGAAGACCTTCAAAAAAGTCTCAATGCGACCGAAATGGCCAGGAGAAAATTCCGGGATATTGCGGTGATCAGTGGCCTGGTGTTTACCGGCTATCCGGACAAAGGAATCAAAATGAAACATCTGCAGAGCAGTTCACAACTGCTGTTCGATGTCTTTCGGGATTACGAGCCCGAGCATCTTTTGTTCCAGCAGGCCTTCACCGAAACCTTTGAACACCAATTGGAAGAAGGCCGTTTGCGTTTGGCCTTGGAAAGGATCGCCACCCAGGAAATCGTATGGAAAGCCTGCCAAAACCCGACACCCTTCTCTTTTCCGATCATAACCGACAGGTTACGGGAAAAATTATCGAGTGAAAAACTGGCCGATCGGATCAAAAAGATGACCGCCTTGCTGACCAAGCGTTGACCCTTATCTGGCCGCGATGATCAATCCCAGACCAACAACATACAAGAAAAGCATGGCGTTGAGCATGGTCGGGACACCTTTTGGCGCCCCTTTGAATTCCTTCCAGACAAAAATACCCCAGAGCGCTGCCACCACAGTGGCTCCCTGCCCCAATCCGTATGAAATGGCCGGACCTGCCTTGTCCGAAGCCAAGATGCTGAACGACATGCCGACACACCAGATCACGCCGCCCAAGACCCCCATCAAGTGACTTTTTCGGGTACCGGCACAATAATCCCTGAACCGCAACGGGGCACCTTCAAAAGGTTTGCGCATCAGCAGGGTATTGAACACCAAATTACTGGCCAAGATGCCAATCGAGAAGAGGAAGACGGCCGTATACGGGCTCAATTTTCCAGCTATGGGGTCAGTAAAATCGGGGAACATCGAATTGGCGACATATTTATAGAACAGGCCCATGAGCAACCCTGCGACCACGGCAAGCACCAAACCTTTGGTGGGCACTTTTTGTTGCTGGGCCGATAATTTACGATACGCATTGGCATTCAATAAGATGGCGACCACCACCAAAGCGACGCCACTGAACAGGAGGGTCGAGCTGCCGATGGGACTATCGATATAATTGACAATGACCCCAACGACCAATGCCAACCCAATACCGACCGGAAAGGCGACCGACATCCCAGCAAGGGAAATGGCCGCCACCAATAAAATATTGGCCGCATTGAACAAAACGCCCCCCAAAACAGCCGATTGCATATGGCCCGTTTCGGCCTGGGCCAGATCTTCCAGGAACGGTCGGCCAGCGCTTCCGGAACTTCCGACGGTGAGTGCGAACAACAATGAAAAAAGAACGATGCCAATAACATAGTCCCAATAAAACAGTTCAAATCGCCAGGTATTTGGGGCCAGTTTCTGGGTATTGGCCCAAGAGCCCCAAGCCAACATGGTGATCACACAGAAAATAACCGCGATGCCATAGGTTTCGATTACGAACATATCATTTGAATTTATTGATTTCCTCTTGTGTTGGAGCCGTGCCCTGGGCGCCCATTTTTGTCACCGAAAGGGCGGCCGCCCGGCACGCATACTGCATGCTTTCCTTCCAGGGCATTCCTTTGGCAAGGCAAACCGCCAATACCCCGTTGAAAACGTCGCCCGCAGCTGTGGTATCGACCGCCTTTACCTTGGGACTGGGAACATGGAAAGATTCCCGGTCGTTCATGAAAAAAGATCCCTCGCTTCCCAGGGTAATAATAATGTTCCGAACTCCTTTTTTAAGAAGTATATCGGAAGCCTTCCTACGGCTTAAGGGATCATTGACCGCAATGCCGGTCAATATTTTGGCCTCCGTTTCATTGGGCGTGATCAAAAAAAGTCCTTCCAAAATACAATCGGGCAAAGGCCGTGCAGGAGCTGGATTGAGAACCAGCTTGAGCTGTCGCTTCAATGCCTGGGCCGCCAAAAACTCCACGGTTTCAATAGGCGTCTCCAACTGTGTCAAAACAATATCGTCGCCATCGATTTTTTGGATACTCGCTTCCACATGTGTCGGGGAGAGCAAACTGTTTGTGCCGGAGGCCACAACAATTTCGTTTTCACCCCCTTCGTTCACGGTGATCAAGGCCACCCCTGAAGCGCCATTTTTAACGATAACGGCATCCCTGATATCGATGCCCTCTTGTTGGTATCCTGCCATGGCATTTTTCCCAAAAAGATCGTCGCCAAGGGCGCATATAAAAACGACATCGCCCCCGGCCCTTGCCGCGGCCACCGCTTGGTTGGCTCCCTTACCCCCTGGAAACATGAAGAAATCGCCTCCGATGATCGTCTCCCCCGGTTGTGGAAAACGACTTGTTTTAACAACCATGTCGGTATTGGCACTTCCGATCACTATGATTTTTGACATGGTGGAGGTCGTTACGAATTCAATTACAAATTAGGCATAAGCCCGCTCATAAGCAAGAGGCTTTCCCTACCTTTGAAGTTTCTATGATAACCCAGTCCATCCACATCAAGGATCAACATTTTGTGTTGCATCCATCGGGAACCCTATTTTGGGTTGACCGATCGATGCTCCTGATCAGTGATGTTCATTTGGGCAAGGTTTCCCACTTCAGAAAATTCGGGGCTGCCGTTCCACCTTCCGTGGCGCGGGAAAACTTTCGCCTGTTAAATCAAGTGGTCGCTTCGTTCGATCCTAAAATCATATGTTTTTTGGGCGACCTGTTCCATTCCTCCATCAATCTGGAATTCAATTGGTTTGAAAAATGGGTTTTATCGCTTACCGCAAAGTGCATCTTGATTACAGGTAACCACGACATCATCTCTTCCCTAAGATATGAGGCTTTGGGCATGGAAGTAAAGCCCGAAATGCAGATCGGTGATTTTATTCTCACACACCATCCCATTTCACGTGAAGGCCTCTTTAATTTCTCCGGACACATTCACCCGGCGGTGCGCCTCAATGGTCTTGGCAGGCAACAATTGAGAGTCCCCTGCTTTTTCAAAAGTCACGACCAAGTGATACTCCCCGCATTCGGTAAATTTACGGGCACCTTCGTGATCGATCCTAAACTAGGGGATGAGGTATACGCCATTGCCAAAAATGAGGTAATTTTAATCGCAACCTCCTAGCTTTGCCTTTCGTCAATGGCAGTGGCCATGGATGCGGGATGCGAAAATGGCGGTTTAAATGCCCCTTTTCCGATAAAAACAACGATCGAATGATGCTCACCCCTCAAAAACACCTTTTCGACCTGGACGATTCGATCACCTATTTGAACGGGGCCTATATGTCGCCACAATTGAAGTCGGTCACCGCAGCGGGCGTAAACGCCCTTTTGATGAAAAGCAATCCCCAACAGATCCACGCGGCCAATTTTTTTTCCAATGGGCTGGAGCTCCAAGAAAAGTTTGCCCTTCTGATAGATGCGCCCGATCCCCGCAATATTGCCATCATCCCCTCGGCGTCCTATGGCATCGCCAACGCCGCGAACAACCTTAAACTCAACGCAG
The DNA here is from genome assembly GCA_049666645.1 of Flavobacteriaceae bacterium. Lineage (GTDB taxonomy): Bacteria > Bacteroidota > Bacteroidia > Flavobacteriales > Flavobacteriaceae > Pelagihabitans. The sequence continues at coordinate 8,596 of JBATHI010000394.1, forward strand.
GGGACGAAATAATCATTGTAGCGGAACAATTTCCGAGCAATGTGTATGCCTGGCAGCAACTGGCCAAAAAAGCGGGGGCCTCCATTATAATTGTTGGTCCTCCGGAAGGATTTGCAGACCGGGGCATAAAATGGAACCGGAAAATTCTAGCGGCCATCGGCCAAAAAACGGCGGCCGTGGCCATGGCCCATGTGCATTGGGCCGATGGTACGCTTTTCGATATGGGCGCTATTCGCGCAAAGACCAGGGACTTCGGATCGATGTTGATCGTCGACGGCACCCAAAGCGTGGGCGCACTTCCCTTTTCGGTGAAGGCGCTGCAGCCAGATGCCCTGATTTGCGCAGGATACAAATGGCTCATGGGGCCTTATTCCCTTGGCGTCGCCTATTACAGCGATGCCTTTAATGATGGAGAGCCCATTGAGCATAATTGGATCAACCGAAAGAACAGTGAAGATTTTAGGATGTTGACACAATACCAAGAAGCCTTTCAAGCCAAGGCCGGTAGGTTTTCGGTCGGGGAATCGAGCAACTTCGTACTGCTGCCCATGTTGATCAAAGCCATCGATCAACTGCTTGCTTGGGGTCCTGCCAATATTCAGGAATATTGTCGCCATATCGGTTCAGACTCCGTCGCCAAACTTAGGGCCGCTGGTCATTTTGTGGAATCGGACGACCACAGGGCAAGTCACTTGTTCGGCATTTACGTCAAGGAAACGCAACGGTTGCAACGGATAAAAAAAAATTTGATGGAGGAAAATATATTCGTATCCTACAGGGGCGATGCCATCAGGGTTTCACCGAATGTTTACAATACCGCCCGGGATTTTGAAAAATTGGCTTCCTGTTTTATGTTTTGATTGGGGATTCGCTTTCAATTGGATTTTGTACTGCTTATCTTTGCACAAAATGTAACGCTTGACCCAAGCATCGCTCCTGCAATTTTTTTCAAAGTCTCCCCAAACCGGGAAACTGAGGGAAACCATTGCCCTTTCCCAAAAAAACGCAATCTTAAAAGGACTTGGCGGATCGGCCCTTTCGTTCGTTATTGCCGAGGTCTTCAGGGATTCGGAACACCCCTTTCTGGTAGTTTTTGACGATAAGGAAGAGGCGGCATACTATCTGAACGATCTAGAGGAGCTGATAGGCGAAAACGACGTGCTCTTTTATCCCGGAAGCTATCGCAGGCCTTATCAAATTGAAGAGACCGACAATGCGAACGTGCTGCTCCGAGCGGAAGTATTGAACCGGATCAACTCCCGAAAAAAACCCGCGCTCATCGTCACTTATCCGGATGCCCTGTTCGAAAAAGTGGTGACCAGAAAAGAACTCGAAAAAAATACCCTCAAAATTAAATTGGAGGATACCCTCTCCCTCGACTTTTTGAACGAGATTTTGTTCGAATATCATTTCAAACGGGTCGATTTCGTAACTGAACCCGGCGAATTTTCGGTGCGTGGGGGAATCGTTGACGTGTTCTCCTTTTCCCACGATGAACCTTACCGTATCGAGTTCTTTGGGGATGAAGTCGAAAGCATCCGCACATTTGATGTAGAAACCCAGCTCTCGACCGAAAAAACAAAGCATATCAGCATCATCCCGAATATGGCCAACAAGTTTTTGGAGGAAAAGCGGGAAAGTTTCCTGCAGTACATTTCTCCAAAAACCGTTGTTTTTGCAAAGAATACCGATTTGATCCTGAAACGCCTTGATGATTTCTTCCTTAAAGCGGAAGAAACCTTTACCCGGTTGAATTCAGAGCTCAAACATGCCGAACCCCTTGAATTGTTTGTAGATGGCCCCCAGTTGGGCACCCAATTGCAGCGATACCAAGTGATACATTTGGGAGGCCTGTTCGGATCGGACAACCACCAGATGCGGCTATGCGAAGTAATCGAATTTGAAACCAGGCCACAGCCCTCTTTCAACAAGAAGTTCGACCTGTTGATCGAAAACCTGAATGAATATCGCCAAAATAACTACGACAACTATATTTTTTGTGCTACCCCGCAGCAGGCCAAACGGCTGCACGATATTTTTGAGGAAGTGGCCGGCGATGTGCACTATAAAACCATTGTGCTTCCCCTGTTTCAAGGTTTTATCGATGATCAACTGAAAATCGTTTGTTATACCGACCATCAAATTTTTGAACGGTACCACAAGTTCCACCTGAAAAATGGATATGCCAAAAAACAGGCCCTGTCGCTCAAAGAACTCAATAAATTGGAAATTGGGGATTACGTTACCCATATCGACCATGGCATCGGAAAGTTCGGTGGGCTCCAAAAAATCATGGTGGAGGGAAAACAACAGGAGGCCATAAAATTGATGTACGGGGAGCGAGACATCCTATATGTGAGCATCCATTCGCTGCATAAAATCTCGAAGTTCAACGGAAAAGATGGGGCGGTGCCCAAAATCTATAAGCTGGGATCCGGGGCCTGGAAAAAAATCAAGGAAAGGACAAAGTCGCGGGTCAAAAAAATTGCCTACGACCTGATCGCACTGTATGCAAAACGCCGATTGGAAAAAGGACATGCCTACCACCCCGATAGCTACCTTCAAAACGAACTGGAAGCTTCATTCATTTACGAAGACACCCCCGATCAAAGCACCGCTACCGATGACGTGAAAAGGGATATGGAGAGCGAACGTCCAATGGATAGGCTCATATGTGGGGATGTGGGCTTCGGGAAGACGGAAGTCGCCATTAGGGCGGCCTTTAAAGCAGTGGACAATGGCAAGCAGGTCGCCGTTTTGGTGCCCACCACCATTTTGGCCTTTCAGCACCATCGCACGTTAACCGAACGCTTGAAGGACATGCCGGTCACGGTCGACTACCTCAATCGTTTCCGTACCACGAAAGAACGTCGGGAGACCCTGGATCGTTTGGCCTCCGGCAAAGTTGACATCATCATCGGCACACACCAGTTGGTGAACAAAAATGTGAAGTTCAAAGATCTGGGGCTGCTCATCGTGGATGAGGAGCAAAAATTTGGGGTCGCCGTAAAAGACAAGCTGAAATCGATCAAGGAAAATGTGGATGTCCTCACCCTTACCGCTACCCCGATTCCGCGCACCCTCCAGTTCAGTCTGATGGCCGCAAGGGATCTTTCCGTGATCAACACCCCTCCGCCCAATCGATATCCGATCGAGAGTCAGGTCATACCGCTTTCGGAGGAAATCATCAGGGATGCGATCAGTTATGAAATACAGCGGGGCGGACAGGTCTTCTTCATTCATAATCGGATCGAAAACATCAAGGAGGTGGCCGGCATGATCCAACGTTTGGTCCCCGATGCCAAAATAGGGATCGGGCACGGCCAGATGGAGGGCAAAAAGTTGGAGACGCTCATGCTCTCGTTTATGAACGGCGCCTTTGATGTACTGGTTTCCACGACCATTGTGGAAAGCGGCCTGGATG
>JBATHI010000395.1:0-4337 GCA_049666645.1 Flavobacteriaceae bacterium
GAACGCATCTTGAGCCTGGAGCAGCAATTGTTTTCCCAGCTGGTGGTCTGGATGCAGGAGCATATTCTTGATGTGCAACAGAACGCCCAACAGATCGCACAGCTCGATTGCCTTTGCGGGTTTGCCCAACTGGCCAAGGAGAACCGTTATGTGGCGCCCCAAATGAACGATTCCACCGAAATCGTCATCAAGAACGGCCGGCATCCGGTGATAGAAAAACAGTTGCCCCTGGGCGAGCCCTATATCGCCAACGACGTGCTCTTGAACCGGGAAGCCCAGCAGATCATCATGATCACGGGGCCCAATATGAGCGGCAAGTCGGCCATTTTACGGCAAACGGCCTTGATCGTGCTCTTGGCACAGATGGGGAGTTTCATTCCCGCCGAATCGGCCCAGATCGGCTATGTCGACAAGATCTTCACCCGTGTGGGGGCCAGCGACAACATCTCCATGGGCGAATCGACCTTTATGGTCGAAATGAACGAAACGGCCTCCATTCTCAACAACCTCTCCGAACGCAGTCTGGTGCTGTTGGATGAAATCGGCCGGGGTACCAGCACCTATGATGGCATTTCGATCGCCTGGGCTATCTCGGAATACCTGCACGAGCATCCTGCCCGGGCAAAGACGCTCTTCGCCACCCATTATCACGAGCTCAATGAAATGAGCGCCACTTTCGACCGTATCAAGAACTACAACGTTTCGGTGAAAGAGCTCAAGCACGACGTGCTTTTTCTCAGGAAGCTGATGCCCGGGGGCAGCGAGCACAGTTTTGGGATCCATGTGGCCAAAATGGCGGGTATGCCGCAACAGGTAATCTCCAAGGCCAACAAAATCCTCAAAAAACTGGAAAAATCGCATTCCAGTGAAGAACTTACCGATAAGCTGCAATCGGTGGGCAATGAGGTACAGCTCAGTTTTTTCAACCTCGACGATCCCTTGTTGGAACAGATCAAGGAGGAGATCACCCACCTCGACATCAACACCCTCACCCCGGTGGAAGCGCTGATGAAGCTCAATGAAATCAAGCGGATGCTCACCAAAAACAAGAAAGCCACTTCCTGATATGGGAGCGCTTCCGGGCGCAAAACGCTTTTACCGCTTTTGTCAATAATTTTCTTTGCCTTTTAGCAAATTGTATTAAATTTGCATCCGCATCAATGGATGATGCTTAGTTCTTTAATGCGAAAATAGCTCAGTTGGTAGAGCGCCACCTTGCCAAGGTGGAGGTCGCGGGTTCGAATCCCGTTTTTCGCTCAAAAACGCTGCTTGTCGGCGTTTTTTTGTTCATGCCGATAGCTGTCGGCAGCCCCGTTGGCTCGAGTGGTGGAACTGGTAGACACGTTGGACTTAAAATCCAATGGCCATTAGGCCGTGCGGGTTCAAGTCCCGCCTCGAGTACGGATAGATAAAAACCAGTGCAAATGCACTGGTTTTTTGTTTGCGAGCCATGTCTAAAACTTGTTTTGGTAAATGGGGGAGCAAACAAAAAACAAAGCCTTTAGGCTTGGTTTTTATCTTCAAAACGTTCGGGCGGGACTCGCCGCAAGGCAATTCCCGCCAACCTCATCCTGTAGTTAAATAAATTTGAAAAAATCCTTGCAATGCGTGCTTCCGCATCTTCAAAACGTTCGGGCGGGACTCATGGCCGAAGGACGTAACTCCCGCCATGTTTATTTCCCTTCATTCTGCCTTGATACATTTCGCAATACTATTTCAAAAATATTTTGATGAAATATTTGATTCGAGGAGAAGCCTTTGACGCTGACTTTTGTCTTTTCAAAACGTTCGGGCGGGACTCACGGACGGAGGACGTAATTCCCGCCCCTTGAACACCCATATCCAAACCATGCCGAATGAAAATCATGGAATGATGGATTTTCCACTTCAAAAAGTTCGGGCAGCAAATAATCTCTTCTATTTTCAAGAAATCATGACCTCATGACCAGTTCTGTTCATTTTCTTTGCATGCCCAAAGAAAACGAACCAAAAGAAAAGGGCACTTTCTCGAGAGGCAATTTTAATGCGCTGCATTAAGACCGAGGCCCTATATCCGGGACAACTTGTGGTTGCGAAACGGCCATTCCTCGCACTTGATTTGGGCAAACGTGTATCACTTCAAAGATTCTCTGCCGTCTCCGCATGAAAAATACCCACCAAATCAAAAAATGATGCCCTCTTATTCCAAATCTATTGATATCTTGTGGAAAATCTTTAACTTGTTATTTATTAACCAATTTAAACCGAGATACAATGAGTTTCATCGATAGCGAGATCAACCATTATTGGGTCCACTTTCAGTCAGGAGGGGCCAAAAACAATCTAATCTACCCACGTGCGCTGATAAAATGTTATCACGATGATGATTTTGTGTTACAGATGAGCTTCTATCCCGACGGTAAAAGCGTGCCCGAAAACCACTATGACCTTACATCCAATCTGGTATACCTGCGCTATCCCATTTCGATGTACGCCAATGTCATAGACCTTTTGAGAAACGAAAAACCCATTTATTTCAGCTATTCCGAAAAATCGAAAATGGGCTTCCTAAGAACCGGGAAAGAACCTATTGGGGAAGGTGATAATGATGCCGATTTTGCCTCAAAATAGGCGTTTAAACACTGCCTTCATTCGGACTTGCGGCAATGTTCAGGTCCAGAGTAATACATTGAGAAAGGGTTAAAACAATATATTCGATGCTACTTAGGCAGTGAAACAAATAAACCAGCGAAAATCGCTGGTTTATTTGTTTCGGGACCTAGGTTCTCAGGTGTCGGATGTTAAAACAATTCATATCCATTGAATAATTCAGTTATTGCTCCATATCCCTGGCCTCAAATCCATGCAGTTCATCATCCTCGAATTCGGGGGTCACTTCAATGGGGTTGCAACATACCTCACAATCCTCCACATAGCTCTGCTTGGCCACCGACGGATCCAAAAGCATGGAGATTTCCGCCCAACAATAGGGGCATTGAAAGAAGTGTTCGTACATCAATTATTGAATGTTCCTTTAAAAATCAACGTTCAACAACTGCCCGGTCAATTGCAACAGTTGCAGTTCGGCCAATTTAGCGTCGTATTTGGCCAGGTTTTTGTTGGTCTGGGCATTGAGGAGATTGATCTGCGCCTGTCGGAATTCGATGGAAGTGATCCTGCCCAATTGAAACTGCTCCCTAGATCGGTCGAAGTTGTTCTCGTTGGTGATCACGTTCTGTTCCTGGATATCATAGATCGTCAACAGGTTGTCGTATATAGCAAGCGCGTTTGCAATGTCGCGATCCACTTCCAAGGCCACTTGTTTCAAGAGCAATTCCTGATTTGCATAGGCGATCTTGGAATTCTTCACGCGCACCATGGTGCCACCACCATCAAAAAGGTTCCAGGTGAGGCTCGCCCCAAGATTGATACTTGCCGTATTGGTGTTGATACCGGGGAATACCGCTCCCGACAAGAAGGCGGAAGGGGCACTCTGGTTCCGGTTCCAGCCGTAGCTTCCGACGAGTCCGATATTGGGCAGGTAGCCCGATTTGTTCACTTTGATGTCGTAGGCATTGATGGCCAGGTTCTTTTCGGTCTGCAATAGGGCCACGTTGTTTTTCCCGGCCTGGGTCAGATAATCCTCCAGTTGTATTTGTGGGATAAATTGTACCAGGGTATCTACCTGATAGCTTTCGTTCAGGTTTTGGCTCAACACCACATTGAGATCCCGTTTGGTATTCTGCAATTGTTGCCTTGCGTTCAAGAGGTTGATGCTGTCATTGGTCACGTCGACCTGCGCGTTCAAAATATCCAATTTGGTGTTCTGCCCGAATTCAAAGGCATATTCCGCCCTTGTGATACGGTCTTTGGAGATTTCAAGGGCCTGTTGCAGTACCGCCACGTTCTCGGTGAGCCTGGCGATTTCAAAATACACGCTAAACAGTTGTAAAATGGTATTCTCTATGGTTTCCCGTGCCTGCAGTTCGCTGAGCTGGTATTGCTCCTTGAGGCGTTTGTAGTTATAAAAGCGGCCCATGCCGTCGAAGAGCGTGTAGTTCAGGTTCAGGCCCGAATTGTAACGCTGGCTTTCCGCGTTGTCGATAGAAACGTCGGCCCTGGGAATCCCATTTTCATCAACCTGGCCCGGAAACGCCGTGGTACTGCTATTGTTGTTATAGGTCGCCCCGGCCGTACCGGTGAGACTGGGCAGATAACCGGAATTCAAGATACTTTGGTTGTTGTCCGCTATTTCGACCTGGTTTTGGGCCACCTTGATCCCAAAATTATTGTCGAGGGCCAGAACGATGGCCTCTTGTTTGGACAACATTTTTTCTTGGGCCAAAAGCGGCGAAATT
>JBATHI010000396.1:0-2770 GCA_049666645.1 Flavobacteriaceae bacterium
GCCCTGCTCGATCGCCATCAAATCAAGTATGGCAGTGCTCTCGATGCCACCGCCAAGGGTTTTGACTATAAAACGGGGAAAATGAAGACCATGAAGATTTCAGGGGAGAGTTTGGTCGTGTCTACCGACCAGCCCAAAGGAACCTTGGCCACCGTTTTGTTCGAACCCAATGCCAAATTGAGCGATTCGTTGACCTATGATATCACCGCCTGGTCGTTGCCTTATGCGTATGGACTGGATGCCCTGGCCACGACAAATCTTTTGGGCATGGGGGAATGGCAAAAAGAAATGCCGCTACAAGTGGCACTCGACAGCGGCGCTTATGCTTTTTTGAGCGGGTGGTCTGGCATGAGGGATGCCCAATTCTTGGCGGCATTGCTGCAGGCGGGTATCCGGGTACGCCATACCCTCAAACCATTTACGATCGATGGGATGGAGCATGCCCAGGGCAGCCTGATCATCACAAAAGCGGATAACAAAAACCGCAAAGACTTTCTGGGGACCCTGGCGAAAATCGCCAAAGACCACAATATTGCGTTGACGCCGACATCTACCGGCTTTGTGGAAGGAGGCAAGGATTTTGGATCGAGCTCGGTAAAAATGGTCCCCGACGTCAAGGTGGCCGTCTTGACCGGGGAACCCACCTCCACCTTGCAGTTCGGCGAAATCTGGCACTTTTTTGAACAACAATTGTATTATCCCATCACCGTGATCGACAGCGATGATTTTGATGGGGTGGATCTTGGGGAATATGAGGTACTGATTCTGCCCAGCGGTCGCGGTTATGACCGATTCATGGAAGAAACACGATTGGCTTCCCTAAAAGAATGGGTAAACCATGGCGGCAAATTGGTTGCCATGGGGGGCGCCATTAAAGGGATCTCCGGGGAGGCCGGTTTCGGACTCAAGGTCTTGAAGGCCGAAAAGGATAGTACGGCGCATTTCCAGTCTTACGAAGAATCGGAAAGAGATCAAATCAAGAGTGCCATTACCGGGGCCATCTTCAAGACCAGGGTAGATACCACCCATCCTTTGGCCTTTGGCTATGGCGATACGTACTTCAGTCTAAAGCTCGGGGCAGATGCCTATGACTACCTGAAAGAAGGTACCGTGGTTTATTTGGAAGAAAAACAAGCCAGTCCGGTCGCCGGCTTCGCGGGAAGTGAGGCGGTGAAGAAAATCGGCAAAACCTTGGTTTTTGGGGTCGCAAACCATGGGGAGGGTAGTGTGATATATATGGTCGACGACCCGTTGTTCAGGGGATTTTGGGAAAACGGCAAACTCTTCTTTGCCAATGCCCTGTTTCAAGTCGAATAAGGGTCAATATACCATGAACGAAACCATGGCGATGCCAAAAACTGCAATGGGCAAAACAAAACTCATGAAAAGAAAGGAAATGAAATTGGCCTTTAAAAATGCCCCGAACCAACTGCTTCTATAAAAATTACGCAGGGCCACCATCAAGTACACCACGAACGATAAGAACAGCAATACTTCGAACCAGACCGGTAGAGGGAATACCTTATTCGCCAAAATGAGAATTGAAAAGACCGTAAAAAGGAAGGTGAAAAAATAAAAGCTGAACACCATATGATGCGCAAAGGTGGCGCGTTTCCAATAGAAGATCTTCAACAAAAATGCAAACAGGGGCAACATAAAGAACATCGCAATAGGAATGGTATCGTACAGGGCGTTCAAAATACCATCGCCCTTGCGTTCATATAACTTCAACATTTGGGAATAGAACTTTCTGGTAAATATCCCGGCATCCGCTTCCAGGCCCATGGCTTCCAATTTTTCGGTCTGGGGCGCATTGCTGGCGATCAAAGAATCCAATCGATCACGTTTATCATTAAATCCAACAGACAAGTTGGGCCCCTGTGTTTCCAAGGCCAGTACAGAGTCGACCGCTTGCATATCCTTACTGGATATTCCGGTGGCCGACAGGTTTTCCTTAATGGATTTTTTCGTCTTTGCTATGGCAATCGAATCTGTTTTTATCTCTGTGGAGTCGATCTTGAAGTCGGTGTTAAATCCTTTTTTAAGCGCATTGGTTACTTCGGTATCGGCTTCCCTTACATTAAAGGAGAAAATAAAAAAGAATACGACCGAAATAAAGAGGTAAAACTGGGCAGGGTGCAGGTATTTCAACCTTTTGCCATCGACAAAACGTCTCGCCAATATGCCAGGCTTGAACAGGAGCGGAAAAAAGCTTTTGAAAAAACGCGCATCGATATCGAAATAATTGCTGATGGTATTGCTGAACAGTACTTTGAAGGTAAGGTTGTCGGCAGTTTCCTGTCCGCAATAAGGGCAATAGTCAAAAGAAGCATCAAAGTGTTTTTCGCAATTCTTGCATTGATAATCGGTTGGCATGGCTGATTCTTTTCTTAAAATTACAAAAAGAAAATACAAATGTAATAAGACAATAAACCCTTAGGGAATAGATTCTGGGTCTATTCCGTTTAAAATAAAGATTGGAAGTGTTGATGAAGCATATTTTGCAAACACTAAAACTGTGCTGTAATGGGCTTGGTCCTGTTAGGTTATGCCAACGATAACTTAAGTTCGGCGATTCGCTTTTCCTTTGTAGGTTGTCTGTTCTTGATGGCGAATTCGGTATGGAAGCGGTGCTTCTCGAGAAATCTGATCTGCAATCGGTCCCATTCCGACTTGGTTTTTACCACGGAATAGAATTTCAATTCCTTGAAGAGTAAATCGCCGATTTCATAAAAATCGGATCGGCCCAGGTAGTCGAGATCACAATCAC
>JBATHI010000397.1:0-2060 GCA_049666645.1 Flavobacteriaceae bacterium
TTTTATATTGCCCAGGCCTTGGCCGTGGCCATGTACATTTTTGGTTTTAGGGAGGGCTTGGCCTCCATTTTTCCCGATCTGAATGCCTATGTGGTAGATCTTTCCATATTCATATTGGTAATGGCCATCGCCTTTACCAGTACCGGTTTTGCCTTTAAGATACAATATGTGATTTTGGGGGTCATCGTCCTCTCGCTAGTATCGATTTATGGCTCACTTTTCGTGAACGATCTCAATTATGATTTCGAATTGTTCGGGAAATATCCAGGTTCCATAGAGAATAATTTTAGAGGCACTTCATTTTGGGTGGTCTTCGCCGTATTCTTTCCCGCCGTCACGGGAGTGATGGCCGGTGCGAACATGTCGGGCGATCTTACGAGTCCACGGAAGAGCATTCCGCTTGGAACCATTTCAGCCGTAATCATTACCGCATTGATCTACATCAGCCTGATCTTTGTGGTTTCCCTTATAGCCACTCCGGAGGAAATGACCAAGAACTATAATCTGTTCATCGAGAAAGCGCTCTACGGACCTTTGGTCATCGCCGGATTATTGGGCGCCACCCTTTCCTCGGCCTTGGGATCCTTTATCGGGGCACCAAGGATCATGCTTGCCTTGGCGGAAAAAGGCATCCTGCCCAAAAGTCCGTCTTTGGCGAAACTTTCTGCCCGGGGCGAGCCGCTGCATGCGATGTTTTTTACGGCCATTGTTGTTTTTATCGGTATATCGCTGCGCAACCTCAATACCATCGCCCCGATCCTCACCATGTTTTTTATGATTACTTACGCGATGATCAACATTGTGGTTTTGCTGGAACAGTCTTTGGGTTTGCCCAGCTATCGTCCGACCTTAAAAATATCGCTCTGGGTTCCAGCGCTGGGGGCCTTCGGGTCTATCGCCATCATGTTCGTCATCAATGTGATCGTTGCCCTGTTTTCGCTCATCTTTATCTTTGTTTTTTACTATTATCTGGTAAAACTCAATTTAAAATCCGAGGTTGGGGATTCGCGCAGTGGCCTTTTTACTGCCCTTGCCGAATGGGCCACCAAAAAGTCGAGCAGTTTAAGCCCTGAAAAGGAGGTGCGTTCTTGGAGACCAAACCTGTTGATTCCCATGCAAATGCCCAAAGAAATAAGGGGCGCCTATAAATTGATCCACTCCATTATACATCCAAAGGGTTCGGTAAAGATCTTAGCTTTGATCAATGAAAACCGACAAGAACAAAGAGACAATGAGCAATTTTTGAAAAACGCCATCAAAAAGTTCAGGGAAAGCCGAATTTCAGTGTCTTATGCCTTTGTGGACGGCACGGAATTCAATACTACCGTTAAAATCAGCATGCAATCGTTGAACGCGGCATTCTTCAAACCCAACGTCATCTTCGTAAGCATCGATTCGGCCAATGCCCAGCAAACTTTTTATGATCGGCTAAGATCGGACGCCGAAAAGAATGATTTTGGAGTCATCATCTTCATACCCTTCTCAACGGCGAGTTTGGCCATTGAACAGAACATCAACTTATGGTTGACCGATATCCCCGTCGATTGGAAAGAAACGTTCAATATAGGGAACAATGATCTGGGCACCCTTTTGGCCTTGCTCATCTGTAAGAACTGGAAAGGGACGATCGAAGCACATGTGGTGAACAACAATCCTGAACTTACCTTTACCGATGACGACATCGAGGATTTGAGAACTATGGTCCGCTTCCCAAAAAATACCCTTATCAACATTACACAGGGCGATTTGCTCGAAAACACCAAAAAGTACAGGAGTGCCGATATCAATATCTTCAGTGCGAATCAAGGCATGCATACCGCCGAGATGATCGATCTGGTGAAAGCCTCCCGAATTTCAGCCATTTTTTGTATCGATTCGCAATCGGAAAACGTGCTGGTTTGATGGCTGACTATATGGGATGTGGGAATATAACAAGTCTGTTGGGGTTACTTCCGAAATAAGAAAGGGGCGGTTGAACCGCCCCTTTTCCCTTATGATCCAACTGAAGTTATTTGGCCACGTTTACCGCTCTGGTTTCCCGGATTACGGTAACCTTTACC
>JBATHI010000398.1:0-8750 GCA_049666645.1 Flavobacteriaceae bacterium
GTACGGTAGCTTTCAGGTCTTTACGTTCGGTTACGCGTTTGGCTTGAATATGATAACCCTCCGCAATCTTCACAAAGTCTGGATTCACCATTACCGTGGAAGCGTATCTACTTTCAAAAAAGAGCTCTTGCCACTGGCGTACCATCCCTAAGTGATCGTTGTTCAAAACAACGATTTTGACCGGCACATTGTGTTGAAAGATGACCCCCAATTCCTGTATGGTCATCTGATAGCCGCCGTCACCGATGATGGCAACCACTTCCCTATCCATCGCGCCCATCTTAGCCCCAATGGCCGCGGGCAATGCAAACCCCATCGTACCTAGGCCACCTGAGGTGACATTGCTTTTCGATTGGTTGAACTTCGCATAGCGGCAGGCAATCATTTGGTGTTGCCCTACATCGCTGACGATGATGGCCTTATTTTTCGATGCCAAATTGATCTCTTCGATCACTTCCCCCATGGTAAGGCCCTTTTTTGTGGGATGGATGTCGTTTTTGATGACCGCATCGAATTCGATTTGATATTTTTCCTTGAATTTATTGTGCCAGGCCTCAGGTTTGTTTGGCTTGATCAGCGGGAGGAGCAGGCCTAAGGTTTCTTTGGAATCCCCCAAAACGGCTATGTCGGCCTTGACATTTTTATTGATTTCAGCGGGATCGATCTCGAAATGGATCACCTTTGCCTGTTTGGCATAGGTATCGAGGCTTCCGGTGACCCTATCGTCGAATCGCATCCCGATAGCGATCAACAAATCGCATTCATTGGTAAGTACATTGGGGCCATAATTTCCGTGCATTCCCACCATTCCCACATTCAAAGGGTGCTCTGTGTCCATTGCGGAAAGGCCCAAAATTGTCCAAGCGGCCGGAATGCCCGCTTTTTCCACCAATGCTTTGAGTTCGTTTTCGGCTTGGCCCAAAATCACGCCTTGCCCATAAACGATATAAGGGCGTTTGGCATTGTTGATCAGGGCAGCTGCAGCCTCTATGGACTTTACATCGGGTTTCGGATTGGGATTATAGCTTCGTACGCCATTGCAGGGTTCATAACTGAATTCCAATGAGTCGAACTGGGCATTTTTGGTGATATCGATCAATACGGGTCCGGGACGTCCGGAGCGTGCGATATAGAATGCCTTGGCCATTATTTTTGGGATTTCCGAGGCTTTGGTGATCTGGTAGTTCCATTTGGTAACCGGAGTCGAAATTCCAATGATATCGGTTTCTTGAAAAGCATCGGAACCCAATAGGTGCCGGGGTACCTGCCCAGTGATACATACGATTGGCGTTGAATCGATTTGGGCATCTGCCAACCCGGTCACCAAGTTGGTGGCTCCTGGGCCGGAGGTGGCCATGGCCACGCCAACCTTGCCGGTGACCCGGGCATAACCTTGGGCCGCGTGGGTAGCACCTTGTTCATGACGTGTAAGAATATGCGTGAGCTTATCTTGAAACTTGTACAATTCATCATAAACGGGCATGATCGCCCCACCAGGATAACCATATAACAAATCAACGCCCTCAGCCAATAAACAATGGATGACCGCTTCAGCGCCGCTAATGGTCATTTTGGTCTTTTGGGCATTGGCTTTTTTTCTTTCTTTCAATGTTTCCATAATTATTGCTCCTCTTGCCGATGCTACATTTGCCAAGAGACTAAAGTGCAGCGGCGTTTTTGAATATTTTTTTAGAACGCGTCGGTAACACAGCCTTGTGAGGCCGAGGATACCGTTTTGGCATATTTATAAAGGCTTCCTTTATTCACTTTTAATGGCGGTTGAATCCAAGCTGCCCTTCTTTTTTCAATTTCAGTGGTGGATAGATTCACCGAGATGGTATTTTTTACGGCATCAATGGAAATGATGTCACCATCTTTCAACAAACCAATGGTACCGCCCTCCTGTGCCTCCGGAGAGACGTGGCCGACCACAAAACCATGGGTGCCACCGGAAAATCTTCCATCGGTAATCAAAGCCACATCCTTCCCAAGGCCTGCACCCATAATGGCCGAGGTCGGCTTCAACATTTCCGGCATTCCAGGTCCGCCTTTCGGACCTTCATATCGTATGACCACTACGTCACCTTTTTTTACCTTCCCCGCGCCTATGCCCTCATTGGCTTTGAACTCCCCTTCAAAAACCTTGGCAGGACCTGAAAAATGATAGCCTTCCTTTCCTGTAATCTTGGCCACGGCACCTTCTTCTGCAAGGTTTCCGTAAAGGATTCTTAAATGCCCTGTGGCTTTTATGGGATCGCTCAACGGTTTGATCACCTGCTGTCCTTGTTTGAGTCCGGGTAAATCCTTTAAGTTCTCCGCCCAAGTTTTTCCGGTGACGGTTAAACACTCGCCATGAAGCATTCCATTATCGAGCATGAATTTCAAAACGGCCGGGGTTCCTCCAACGCGATGAAGGTCTTCCATCAGATATTTACCGCTAGGTTTTAAGTCGGCCAAGAATGGTGTATTGTCGCTGATCTTCTGAAAATCGTCCAGGTCAAATTTGATTTCGGCGGCTTTGGCAATGGCCAAAAAATGAAGTACCGCATTGGTCGAGCCTCCCAAGAGCGTCAGCAGGCGAACCGCATTTTCAAATGATTTTCTGGTGATGATGTCGCTCGGTTTGATGTCGTTTTCCAGCAGGTGTCGCAAGGCTTTCCCCGAGTTTTGGCTATCTTCTTTTTTTTCTTTTCCGGTTGCCGGATTGGAGGAGTTGTACGGCAGGGCCATTCCAAGTGCTTCGATGGCCGAGGCCATCGTATTGGCCGTGTACATGCCCCCACAGGCACCTGCACCAGGGCACGCATTTTTGATCACGCCCTTGAAATCGGTCTCACTCATGGTCCCCGCCACTTTTTCCCCCCAGGCTTCAAAGGCGGAAACCACATCCAATTTTTTATCTTTGTAGCATCCAGACGCAATGGTACCGCCATACACCATTACGGAAGGACGATTCAATCGTATCATGGCCATCAAAGCTCCGGGCATATTTTTATCGCAGCCCACCACGGTGACCAATCCGTCGTAGTTCATTGCCTGAACCACCGTTTCCATTGAATCGGCGATGATGTCCCGTGAAGGTAGCGAATAGCGCATCCCAGGGGTTCCCATTGAAATCCCGTCACTTACGCCTATGGTATTGAAGACCAGACCCACCAATCCGGTGGAGTTAATCCCTTGTTTTACATGTAATGCCAAATCATTCAGGTGCATGTTACAAGGATTTCCCTCGTATCCCGTACTGCCAATGCCAATAAGGGGTTTGCGCATATCTTCCTCGGTCAGCCCAATGGCATACAACATCGCTTGGGAGGCAGGCTGGGTCTCGTTTTGGGTAATGGTCTTGCTGTATTTGTTAAGCTCCATTAAGTATGGTTTTTCATGATTTCACCTGTATTCTCCAATCAAAGATAATAGTTTGGCGGGTGCGGGCAGGTTACCCAACTTATGTCATCTAAATCCAATGCCACAAAATATTATTTATATATCTGATTATAAAATAGTTAGATTCTTTTTTTTATCATATCCAATTCGCCGTCGTCCCTCTTGAATGCAGTGCTGGAACGAATAAATTAGGCAAGATTTGATCGGGGAACACCTTAGATGCATCGAAAAGCATTGGAGATGGGGCATCATCACAACGCCGCCTACCAGCTACAATCACCGTTTCAGAGCAGTTTTATGGAAACGACATCCCCGAATTTCTTCTGTGCCAGGATGGACATGGCCTTATCGGTAATCTGAAGTATTCTCGGATACCCGCCGGTGGTTTGGCCGTCTTTCATCAAGATGATCAACTTGCCGGCCGGTGTGAGTTGTACGGTTCCGGGCAAGGTTGCCGAAGTGAGCATGGAATAATGGTGTTCGCCTATCGTTTCTTTGAGTTGGTATGCCATTCGGTTGTTTTCTTTGGCAATCGTGAAATCCTTAAAAAAAAGACCTTCCAACTGTTTGTCGTGGAGTATCTTGAATTCCGGGCCCGGATGGGCTTCCAAAACTTTTTCATCCAACAGGTCGTCTAACTTATACTCGGTGATTCTTGGTTCGAATTTCTTATTGACCTGATAAGGCAAGAGGGATTTGTCCTCGAGGTGGTTGCTTTCGGTTATGGGAAAGAACATCGATTGGCTGCCTAAAATTGGATTGCCCCTAAAACCGTCCTTGATGGCCAAATAAGCACGAAATCCCCTTTGCAATTTTCCGTAGGAAAGAATATCCCCTGCTTCAACCCGATATATCTTATGGTTCTGTATGGGTTCATTATTGAGGGTTGCCGACATTTCGGCCCCGCCCAAAGCGATAAAGGAATCTTCTTCAAAAATCAGGGTCGGGCCCGTCATGGTGATTTCGATCACGGCCGCATTCCCATCGTTTTCCAGCAACATGTTCAAATTTCTAACCGTATGCCCGTCCATGGCACCAGCAATGGGAACCCCCTTGTCCCTATACCCAAATCTACCTGAATCCTGTACCGATGTAAAAAAACCGGATTTAAGAACCTTTAGCATCCAATTTTATTTTTTCGATTTTATAAATACCCACTTCCCCTTCAATCTTATGCAGGTCGTACTCCGCCCTTGAGATGGGATAGAACTGGATTTGATCGCCTACGGTAACGAAGGAAGGCGGGTTTTGAGCCACATCAAATATGGGAATACTACAATTTCCGATGATATTCCAGCCACCGGGTGATTCTTGTGGATAAATACCCGTTTGTTTTCCCGCCATACCAACCGCTCCTTTGACCACCTTAAGTCGAGGCGTGGCCCTTCTGGGCACTTCCAAAACTTCCGCCAAGCCGCCCAAGTACATAAATCCCGGCAAAAAGCCTATACCGAAAACCGTATATATATTACCGGCATGTAAAGCGATTATTTTAGGAATCGGCATCTGCAAACGTTCCGCGATCTCAGGCAAATCGATCCCAAAATCAAGATCGTAGCAAACAGGAAGGCGCCATAGGTATTTTTGCTTTGGTTTCACGGCCTCCTTTTCCCCATACCATTGCAATAATTGGCCCTTTAACGCTTCGAAATCGATTTGCCTGTTGCGCTGAATCAAAGTCAGCGAATTATAGGCAGGTACAAATTCCCATTGGTTTGGATCTAATTTTTGCTTCAAATATTCCTGAAATTGAAGGATGTCCTCTAAAATGGCATTCAATACCTCATTGGGCCATTCCACTAATATGGCATGGACCCCAAATGGTTTCATTTGAATCTGGAGTTTTTTCACTTATCGATTTGGATATTATGGTTCGGCAACCGATAGGAAAGATACATCAATATTTGTAGAACTTGGGGATTGTCGCCGTGTATGCAATAAGTATCTGCCTTGATATCGATCTTCGAACCTTCGGTTGATTTTACTTGATGTTGCAGTACCATCGAAAGCAAGTGTTCCAAAACCAATTTAGGATCCGTGATGACCGCATCGCCGTGTTCCCTCGACACCAGTGAGAGATCTCGGTTGTAGTTTCGGTCGGCGAACGCTTCATATTTGATGCTGAATCGATTTTTTAGGGCTTCCTCACCTATGGCCGAACCAGGTGGGACATAAAGCCAAACGTCTTCCCTGTAATCATTCACGGCCCTGAGAAAGGTCGTCGCAAGATCTCGGTCTCTGGCGATGTCATTGTACAAGGCACCGTGCGGTTTGATATGAAACAATTTTTGCTGACTTGAAATTAAAATCGATGCGAGGATTTCGATCTGTTCAGTTATTGATCGAATTAGTTTCGGTGCCGACAATCTGATCGATTTCCTGCCAAAATTTTCCCGATCCGGATAGGATGGATGCGCCCCTATCCTAACCTTGTTCATTATGGCCAATCGCACTACTTCCAACATGGTTTCACGATTCCCTGCGTGGCCACCACAAGCGATACTGCATGAAGATATAAAAGGAAATAATTGCGCCTCGTTGCCCAAACCTTCCCCCACATCGCAGTTGATGTCAATGGCTCTAGTGTTGTTCTCCATATCAGCTATCTTTCGCTATAATGCCAACTATCTGGATCAGGGAAATACATGGTCCTGGTCCAACACCTGGCCAATTCCTCTGGCAAAGGAATCAAAAGCATATAAGTACTTGTGGTCGCCACCTTCAATGGCAAATATTTTTTTGTTTTTCCCCGGAACGGCCTCGTATAATCGCTTCCCCTGTGCAAAGGGGATGACCGAATCATCGGTCCCATGAAAAATAAAAATAGGGCAGTTTATCTTTTTTACATATTCGCTCGTTGGAAATTTATAACGGGACAGCCATTGAACCGGCAGGAAAGGGAAGCGATATTTCCCGATTTCCACCCCGCTATAAAATGGCGACTCCAGGATCAGTTTTTGGGGATGGTTCGCCGCCGCCAATCCACTGGCGATTCCCGCTCCCAGGGAGCGTCCATAAATAATAATATTGTCTTCCTTGTACTTCCTAAGTGCGAAATCATACAACAATTGAGCGTCGCCCTTTAAAGCTTCTTCACTCATATTCCCGGTGCTTTTGCCGAAAGTTCTATAATCGAACAGAAATAGATCATATCCTTTTCCATAAATCAAATTGGCCACATGGCCCAGGTCCGAGATATTTCCCGAATTTCCATGGAAATAGAGTATCGCCCCTTTCGCATGTTCCTGTTGAAAAAAAACCACGCTCAGCTTGGCCCCGTCTTCGGCCGTGATGAAAAACTCCTCGTAAGGTTGACGAAAATCATATATGTGATTTGCTGGCAGGACATCTGGAAGAAAGATCATTCTTTCCTGAAAGCCATAGGCCAACAACAGCAGGACAGCATATAAGATCACAAGCACGGCACTGGTTATTTTAAGCCTTTTCATCAATTCCGTTTTTGCGATGCGAAATACGTATGCTGGATTCCTTCAAACTCATTTTTTCCGGTTTTGAGGCGATAATCTCCCCAAGCATTTTATGATAGGATTCAAAGGTGTTCAGGTTTTTATGGCCGCCACCGATGATGGTATACAACCGGGCAGATTTGGGTTTGATCTTGGAAAGTTTAACACTGGTGCGGTAGGGAATCAGCTTATCATCGGTGCCGTGCAGGATATGGACCGGACAATTCACGTATTTCATCCATTTATAGGTGGGCATTGGAAATTTGATGAGAAGTGATAGTGGCATAAAGGGGATATATTTTTTGGCCACTTTGCTCAGACTGTAGTAGGGCGCATCCAAAATCAGCATTCTCGGGTTGTTCATGGAGGCAAGTTTGGTTGCAAAACCAGAACCCAATGACCTGCCGTAAAGAATAATGTATCTCTCGTCTACATTTTCCTTGATTTTGTCATAGACCATCTGCAGGTCCCTTTTTATGGCCTTTTGGGTACGCCGGCCGGTACTTTTGCCAAACCCCCGATAATCGACCATCAACACTTCATAGCCATGGCGCGTAAAATCAACTGCATACTTGCCCCAGCCTTTGATGCTTTTTGAATTTCCCTTGAGATAGTATACGATGCCTTTGGGTTGACTCACTTTAAATCTTAAACCATTGATCGTGGCACCATCACGTGTTACCACGTTGTACTCCTCCGTTTCCTGATTTTCATAGAAAAACTGAAAGTCTTTGGGCAGCTTTTCCGGCTTGAACATCAAATAATCCTGTAAAAAATACAACAGGACACTGATGGTGATATACACCCCAAGGATCAGCAGTACAATATAGGCCCAGTCAGACATCCATTATGGTTTATCACAAGATACAAAATCTACTTCCCCGAAAAATCGAATAACCTGATCAGAGCCACTTTTTCCTTTTAAAGTAAATGAGCAGGCCAAGGAAGAGCACGGTCATAATTCCCCAGACTACGAAGTATCCATACCGGGACTGCAGTTCGGGCATGTTCTGAAAATTCATCCCATACACCCCCACTATAAAAGTCAGGGGTATAAATATAGAGGCCATGATGGTCAATACTTTCATTACCTCGTTCATCTTGTTGCTCATGTTGCTCATATACATTTCCATGAGGCTCATACTCATTTCGCGATATAACTGGAGGCTTTCATTGATTTCCAGACAATGATCGTGTAAGTCCCTTAAAAATAGTTTGGTGTCTTTTGATATCAGGGGGTTCTCGGTTTCGATCAATCGATTGACCAACTCGCGAACGGGGGAAACGCATCGTCTTATCTTCAGTACCTCTTTCTTCAATAATTGAATATCTTGGGCCACTTCGGAGGAAGGATTGTTATAGACTTCTTCCTCGAGCGCTTCGATCTTGTTGTTGAGGTTCTCGAGGACCAGAAAATAATTGTCGATGATGGCATCGAGCAATGCAAAAAACAAATAATCCGCTTTTCTGGTGCGTATCCGTCCGGTCTTCCCCCTGAGCCGGTCACGTACGCTTCCAAAGACGTCCTCGTTCAGTTCTTGGAACAGGAGCACGCACTTTTCAAAGAGAACCAACGCCACATGTTCTATGACCAAATTGTTCTCCTTGTCTAGGTATAACATCTTGAAGACCGCGAAAATATAGTCCCCATAGTCGTCAATTTTCGGTCTTTGATGCGGATTTACGGCATCTTCGAGCAATAAGGGATTAAGATTAAAAGTTTTTCCCAATTGTTCGATAAACACCTCATCGTTAATTCCTATCACATCGATCCACGAGGTTGGTTCTTCATCTTTAAACCGCTTGGCTTCCTGAATATCGGTCAGTGTAAACTCCTGTATCCCCGATTCATCATAGTCCATGACCTTTATCGTGCTGCTTGATTTCTCTCGGTGGCCC
>JBATHI010000399.1:0-2556 GCA_049666645.1 Flavobacteriaceae bacterium
CAAAAGCAATGACCTCCTTTACCCTGTTCTTGTCTTTATTATGATTTTTGATCGAGTTGATCAGCCAATGCTGTTGCTTTTTGGTACACCCATTTAAAACATGGATCAAGGGCAGTGTCATTTTTTGTTCTTTGATGTCGATACCGGTGGGTTTGCCTATTTGTTCGGACCCATAATCAAAAAGGTCGTCCTTGATCTGAAAGGCCATGCCGCAAAGCTCCCCGAATTTCCGAAAGGTTTCCACGTCCGGGGAATCCGGTTTTACCGAACAAGCGCCCAAACTGCAACATGCCGCGATCAACGTAGCGGTTTTTTGCCTGATGATATCATAGTATACCGCCTCGGTGATATCAAGTTGTCTGGCCTTTTCGATCTGTAACAATTCCCCTTCACTCATCTCCCGTACGGCCTTGGAAATGATCCTTAGCAAATCGAAATCGCCATGATCGATCGACAAGAGCAGCCCTTTGGAAAGGAGATAATCGCCTACCAATACCGCTATCTTGTTTTTCCACAAGGCATTAATGGAGAAAAAACCACGACGTTTGGCACTGTCATCGACCACATCGTCGTGCACCAAAGTAGCGGTATGGATCAGTTCGATCACCGACGCCCCTCGATAGGTGCGCTCATTGACCTCTCCATGGTTCAACAGCTTTGCGGTCAAAAAAACGAACATGGGCCGCATTTGTTTGCCCTTGCGGTTTACAATATAGTAGGTAATCCTGTTCAACAAGGCGACCTTTGAGGACATCGATTCCCGGAACTTGGTTTCAAAAAGTTCCATTTCCCTATCGATCGGCTGCTTTATTTGAGATACAATCTTCAAGCTGGTTTTTTTGTTGACGGTCTGTGCCTTGCGTTATAAAATTAGGCAAAAGCTAGCACTATTCGATATCCTATGGCAGCTATTCCAAACAAGGCGGCCGAGCCATGGTTTCTTTGTTCCCAATTTATCATGGGCACTTCGCCATATCAAGATTTGTTGGCCAATTGTCCACAGGCGGCATCAATATCCTTGCCGCGGGACCGTCGTACGGTAACAATAATACCATTACGCTCCAAGGTTTCGACATACATGGCTATGGCTTGTGGGTCGGCCTGTTGAAATTGGCCATCATCTATGGGGTTATATTCGATCAGATTTACTTTGGAAGGGGCGAAACGACAAAACTGCACCAAGGCGTCCACATCGTTCTGGGTGTCGTTAATACCCTTCCATACGACATATTCATAGGTGATCCTGCTGTTGGTCCTTGCATACCAATATTCCAGGGCTTCCCGCAAATCGGCCAAGGAAAAGGTGGCATTGAAGGGCATGATCGAAGTACGGATTTCATCGATTGCGGAATGCAGCGAGACGGCAAGTTTGAACTTAACGCCATCATCTGCCATTTTTTTGATCATTTTGGGCACCCCCGAAGTAGAAAGGGTGATTCTTTTTGGCGACATGCCCAAGCCTTCGGCCGCGGTGATTTTTTCAATGGCCTTAATGACATTGTTATAGTTCATCAAAGGTTCGCCCATGCCCATGAACACGATATTGCTCAACGGTCTGTTGAAATAGAGTCGGCTTTCGTTGTCGATGGCCACCACCTGATCATAAATCTCATCGGGATTCAAATTGCGCATTCTTTTCAATCGGGCCGTAGCACAGAACCGACAATCAAGACTGCAACCAACCTGACTCGAAACACATGCCGTTGTGCGGCTTTTCGTGGGTATGAGCACCGATTCCACCACCAGGCCGTCATGCAAACGCACTGCGTTTTTGATCGTGCCATCCTTACTGCGTTGGATCTGATCAACTTTGATGTGGTTGATCGCGAAATGCGACTCCAGGCTTTCCCTTGTTTCTTTCGAAATGTTGGTCATGGCCTCGAAAGAATGGGCCCCTTTTTTCCAGAGCCATTCATATACCTGATTGCCTCGAAACGGCTGGTCGCCCTGAGCAACAAAAAAATCCCTCAGTTGGTCCTTGGTCAAAGACCTTATGTCCTTTTTCTTCTCGGCTTCCATGATATACGATTAAAAAACCCGCGAAACCCCCTTATCGGAATTATGCGGGATTCCCTTAATTTATTTTATCCTTTTAAAGAATCAACATGGCATCCCCGTAGGAATAGAACTTGTACTGCTCCAAAATGGCCTCCTTGTAGGCCCTTTTCATCAGATCATGGCCGACAAAGGCCGAAACCATCATCAACAAGGTAGATTTGGGCAGATGAAAATTGGTTACCATGGCATTGGCGATGCTGAATTCATAGGGCGGAAAAATAAACTTGTTCGTCCATCCATCGAAAGTGTTGAGGGTTTGGCCCGAGGAGACCGCACTTTCAAGACCACGCATCGCGGTGGTGCCCACCGCGCAAATCCGCTTTTTTTTCTTTTTTGCGTTGTTCACGATTTCCGTAGCCCTTTCATCAATGATCAATTCCTCACTATCCATTTTATGTTTCGAAAGGTCTTCAACTTCCACAGGATTAAAGGTGCCAAGCCCCACGTGCAGTGTTAATTCGGCAAAATCGATCCCTTTGATTTCAAGGCGTTTCAGCA
>JBATHI010000400.1:0-4475 GCA_049666645.1 Flavobacteriaceae bacterium
CCCCCTGAACCGTAGGATCACCATCAATACCGACGGCAAATTGCTTTTCCTGGAGGCCGAGGAAATACTGTACGCCGAGTCTGATGGCAATTACAGCACTTTGTACCTTGCCGATGGCCAAAAGATACTACTCACCAAAAAATTGAAGGAAGTGAACGAGCTGTTGCCGGACGATACCTTTTTCAGAATCCATAATTCCTATATCATCAACCTAAACAAAATCAAGGAATTTTTAAAAACGGATGGCTATGTCGTATTGAAATCCAATCATAAAATTCCCGTTTCCAGACAGAAAAAATCCGATTTTTTGGATTTGCTCTGATCCTCCTGTATATTCATTAAAATCATTCATGATGCCCGCCTCCTTAAGGAATTCTTTGGCCTGTTTGGCCTTGGCACTTTGCCTGGGCTTCCATTCCGGTTTCGGTCAAAGCGTACCCCCAAGTTTCCAAAACCTGGTAGACAGCATTATAAAGGCCGCTCCAAAGAATTTTGTGGCGTTGGCCGACCCGCTAAAAAACCATGAAAGGGATACGCTGGCGATGCGTTATCTGAATGCCTTGGCCCTAAAACGTGATTATCCAGAGGGCCAAGTGTACGCTTTGAACCAGTTGGGCATCAAATACCGCGATATCTCCCAATACGGAAAGGCCTTGAAATTACATCAGGAGGCCTTAAAGATTGCCAGCGACGCCGACAATATCGAATTTCGTGTCCTGAGCTTGAATATGATCAGTTTGGTCTACCGAAAGCTCGATGCGATCAAATCGGCACTCGATTATAGCCAGGAGGCGCTTGAGCTGGCGGAAAGACAACCCAACCCTTCGCAGGGACTGAAGAGAAGCATCAACCTATCATTGAACAGCATCGGCAATATCTATAAAACGCTCGAACAATACGATCTTGCAATCGCAAAGTTCGAGGAATCGAAACAATTGGAGGAAGAACTCGGTATGGGTTACGGTATTGCCGAAAACCTCCAGAACATAGGGGAATGCTATGAGGCCCAAGGTAAACTGGAAGCTTCGTTGGTAAACTATGAAGCCGCCCTGGACGCCAATCAAAAAATCGGATCCGATAGAATACGGCTCATCAGCAATTTGGGCATTGCCCATGTTTATGTGCATATGGGCAAACAAGAGGAGGCCCTGGATCGTTTGCTCGACTTGTTGCCCCTGGCCGAGGCGGTGGGCGACCAACAGATCATCTCAATGATCCATAACAACTTGGGCTGGACGTATACCTTATTGAATAGATATACCGAAGCCAATGAACAATTGCAGCTTGGACTGGACATCGCCGAAAGGTTTAAACTGCCCAGTGAGATCGTCCAGGCAAACACCTACCTGCACGATCTCAATGAAAGAACGGGCGATTATAAAAATTCGCTTCAATATTATAAAAAGGCACAACAGGCTAGAAGGGAAATTTCCAATGATCGAAACCGTACTTACGTTGCGGATATCATTTCAGGCTATGAAAAGGAAAAAAGGAGCAATGAACTGGAGGTGTTGGCAAGACAAAATGAATTGGCCAACATTAAATTGCGCAAAAATCGGACGACCATGTTGGTCGTCGGTATTTTTTTATTGCTTTTATCGGGCATCTTTTACATCCTCCACCGTCAAAACCAGCTCAAGAACGAAAAAAAGCTGCTGACCTTGGAACAGAGTATGCTAAGAAGCCAAATGAACCCGCATTTTCTGTTCAATTCCCTGAATTCGATCAAGCTCTATATCATCAACAATGACAAAAAGAACGCGGTTCATTACCTGAACAAATTTTCCAAATTGGTACGCAAAATATTGGAAGCTTCCTCCCAGAAAGAAATCACCTTGGCAGAGGAGCTTGAAACGGTAGAACTTTATATGAATATTGAAGACATCCGCTTTTCGTATGAAATCGATTTTAAGATAAAGGTAGATCAAGGCATCGACGTGCACCAAGTGAAAATACCCTCGCTCATTCTTCAGCCATTTCTGGAAAATGCCCTTTGGCATGGACTATCATCGAAGGAAGGGGTCAAAAAAATCGATCTTCATGCCTGCAAGGAAGGGGAGGGATTCATTAAAATCAGTATCACGGATAATGGGGTTGGTAGGGAAGCCGCTGAAATTATCAAAGAAGGGAGGGTATTGAAGCGTAAATCGGTGGGCATCGATATTACGAAGGAACGATTGGCGAATTTCTCGAAAGACTTCCAGAATTCCTTTCAAGTGGAAATCGAAGACCTGCATGATCAAGAAGGAAATGCTTTGGGGACCTGCGTTAATCTGAGAATTCCTACGATTTAAGATGTTCCTTCGCTACTTGCTCCAATTCGGCATACCAGCTTTTTCCGAATTTTCGGATCAAGGCTTCCTTTACAAATTGATAAATCGGAACCTGTAAGGTTGCACCGAGGCTACAGGCCGGATCGCATATTTCCCATCGGTGGTAGTTCACCGCGGTAAGCGTGCTGTATTCCTGGACCCTAATCGGATATAGGTGGCATGAAACCGGTTTTTTCCAGCCAATGGCGCCTTGTTCATAGGCCTCCTCGATACCACATTTTACGATGCCGTTTTGGTCAAAAACCACATAGGCACATTCACTTCCCTTGACCAAAGGGGTCTCCCATTCCCCGTCCTCTCCCTTGACGAAGGCGCCTTGGTCTTCGATGGCCTCAATGCCTTCCTTGCGCAAAAAAGGCTTGAGGGCACGGTACACATCGACCAAAATCTCGGTCTCCTTTTCCTCCAAAGGGGCGCCCGCATTGCCGTCTACACAACAGCCCCCTTTGCAGGCGCTGAGATTGCAAACAAAGTCGTTTTCAATGATCTCTTCCGACACAATGGTCTTTCCCAGTTGAAACATCCAGTTTAGTTTAGTAGGGCAAAGATACCTTTTTTAGGGTCTTTTTTTTCTCGTAATATTTTTGACCGAATCAAATGAAAAGCGCTCATGATCGTGTAATTTTGCCAAAAATTTTAAGGGGATGACTTTCCATTTCAATATTAGGGAAATTGTAACGACTACCATGGTGCTATTTGCAGTGATCGATATCATGGGAAGTATTCCCGTAATTATCGGACTTCGGAACAAGGTGGGCCATATCGAATCGGAAAAGGCTTCGATCGTGGCGGCCTGCCTTATGGTGGCATTTTTGTTTTTGGGAGAGGAAATCCTTAATTTAATAGGTATAGATGTCAACTCCTTTGCCGTTGCGGGGGCATTGGTCATTTTTTTCCTGGCGATCGAAATGATTTTGGGCATTTCCCTTTATCGTGATGATGCTCCGGAAAGCGCCTCTATCGTCCCCATAGCATTTCCCTTGATCGCAGGAGCGGGCACTTTGTCGTCCTTGCTTTCACTAAGGGCAGAGTATTATGTTGAAAACATTATTGTGGCCATTATACTGAATACCATCGTGGTATATTTGGTGTTGAAGTCGTCGGTGAAGATCGAAAAAGTGCTGGGCAAGGGGGGCGTCGGTGTCATCAGAAAGGTTTTTGGGGTGATTCTCCTGGCGATTGCCGTAAAACTTTTTGCGGCGAACGTCAATGGCCTGTTTGAAAATGGCCTGTAGTTTATACCTTTTCGAAAAAGGTATATCGGCTAAATTTTAAATCGAATAAAATGAACAGAACACTTACCATCGTACTGATCGTCTTGGCGCTGGCACTGATAGGCTATAACGTGACCCTGGTCGATTTTAAGAATCCATTGAAAGGCAACAGTATCATTGCACTGATCGGAATACTGGCCTCACTCTGCGCGATTGTACTGCTGCTTATTTTTTCAGCTTCAAAGAAAATACAGGGCAAAGTCGATCGGGATTAATTTCGACTTTCCATGGTCGTGGATTCATCGCGCTTTATGATTGGATTGTCGAGCATCATCACCTTTTTCAGCATCGGATCGGTCTTCCCTTTGATCTTGGCGTAGAGGTTGCTGTCATAAAGTTGTTCGGCCAGGGCGGCTTTTAAATACAGCTTGATCTGCGTCTCGTATTCGTAAAAATTAAGTTTCAGGTTTCTATCCACAATGAAATCCACAAAACGTTCGAACAAGATATCATCTACAACGTAATCGTTGATAAATTCGTTCATTGAAAGGTTCTTGAACTGTTGGCGGTACTCATCCAGATATTCGAAGATGAACCGTGAGAAGAAACCCATACTGTCCATGCTCTCCAGAGCCTCTTCCTCGTTGGTGCCTATGGGCACGAAAACATCGGGAATGATGCCTCCGCCGCCATAGACTATTTTTCCTTTCGGGGTCTTGAATTTTAAGGAATCAGCCACTTTGATGCTATCGGCCGACACCAATTCGCCATTGCCATACCTATCAGTATATTTTTGATAATACGATTTGTTGCCCTTGCTATACGAATTTTGGATCGATCGTCCGGTGGGGGTATAATAGCGGGAAACCGTCAATCGCACCGCGGATCCATCGCCCAGTTCCATTTCCCGTTGCACCAAGCCCTTGCC
>JBATHI010000401.1:0-3433 GCA_049666645.1 Flavobacteriaceae bacterium
GCCTTAAGGGCAGCGGTCATGGACATGAGCATCATTCCCATGATCTGTGGTTCTTCCTTTAAAAATAAAGGGGTCCAATTTTTATTGGACGCCGTCTGCAGGTATTTGCCTTCCCCAATGGATAAGGAAGGCATCGTCGGCATCAACCCGGACACCGAAAAAGAGGTGATCCGCAAGCCAGATGTCAAAGAACCTTTTGCCGCTTTGGCCTTCAAGATCGCTACCGACCCCTTTGTGGGCCGATTGGCATTCTTCAGGGCGTATTCGGGCAGGTTGGATGCTGGGTCGTACGTGTTGAACAACCGTTCCGGTAACAAGGAAAGGATTTCAAGGATCTACCAGATGCACGCGAACAAGCAAAATGCAATCGATTATATCGAGGCAGGCGACATCGGTGCCGCAGTAGGGTTTAAAGACATCAAAACCGGGGATACGCTTTCTGCCGAGAAACATCCCATCGTTTTGGAAAGCATGAATTTCCCCGATCCCGTTATCGGTATCGCGGTAGAGCCTAAAACAAAGGCCGACATCGATAAATTGGGCATGGCCCTTTCCAAATTGGCCGAGGAGGATCCCACTTTCCAAGTGAAGACCGACGAGGCATCGGGGCAGACCATCATTTCGGGGATGGGCGAGCTTCACCTCGATATTATCGTAGACCGTTTAAGGCGCGAGTTCAAGGTGGAAGTAAACCAAGGACAGCCTCAGGTGGAATACAAGGAAGCCCTTACCAAAGCGGCAGACCATCGTGAAGTGTACAAGAAACAATCCGGGGGCCGCGGTAAATTCGCAGACATCGTCTTTACGATGGGGCCTGCTGAAGAAGGCAAGACCGGGCTGGAATTTGTGAATGTGATCAAAGGGGGCAATATTCCCAGGGAATTTGTGCCTTCTGTGGAGAAAGGATTCAGGGAAGCGATGAAAAACGGTCCTTTGGCCGGTTTTGAAATGGACAGTATGAAGGTGACCTTGAAAGACGGATCGTTCCACGCCGTGGATTCCGATTCGCTATCCTTCGAACTTGCCGCCAAAATTGGTTACAAAGCAGCCGCCAAAGCGGCCCGTGCGGTATTGTTGGAGCCCATTATGAAAATTGAAGTGCTTACGCCCGAAGAAAACATGGGCGATATTGTTGGGGATCTCAACCGAAGAAGGGGGACCATCACCAACATGAGCGATCGCGCCGGTGCCAAGGTGATCAAAGGGGAAGTGCCATTATCGGAAATGTTCGGTTATGTTACCTCTTTGAGAACGCTATCCTCGGGTAGGGCAACCTCGACCATGGAATTTTCGCACTATGCGGAAACCCCGTCGAATATTTCAGAAGAAGTGATCAAAGCAACCAAAGGCGTAACCGCTTAATATTTTAGAGATGAGTCAAAAAATCAGAATAAAGCTAAAATCATACGATCACAATTTGGTGGACAAGTCTGCCGAGAAGATCGTGAAGACGGTAAAAACTACCGGAGCGGTGGTCACTGGGCCAATACCCTTGCCAACGCATAAAAAGATATTCACCGTGTTGCGTTCCCCTCACGTGAACAAAAAGTCAAGGGAACAGTTTGAGTTGAGCTCCTACAAGCGATTGTTGGATATTTATAGCTCGTCCTCGAAAACCATTGATGCTTTGATGAAATTGGAACTGCCCAGCGGTGTTGAGGTAGAGATCAAGGTCTGACAGGCACGGGTGCCCAAGGCAGCCTAAACGACATGTCCTGAGCCGTGAGCGAGGGAAAAACGGTAAAAAGAACACATTCAGGGCTGGATGATTTCTTTGCCCTGTTTTTTTGTCATAACATTTTAGAGTAAGAACGCGTAAAACAATTCATAAACAGGTTTACGGTGATCGTTCCAGATCTAGGAACGAAAATCGAAGGATCTAAAAACTAAATCAAATGTCTGGGTTAATAGGAAAAAAAGTAGGCATGACCAGCATCTTCGATGAGAACGGGAAGAACATTCCCTGTACCGTCATTCAAGCTGGCCCATGCGTAGTTACCCAAGTCAGAACCGAAGAGGTCGACGGGTATAGTGCCCTTCAACTTGGTTTCGATGACAAGGCAGAAAAGCGTGCTAACAAGGCCGAAACCGGCCATAGTAAGAAAGCAGGCACTTCTCCCAAGAGAAAAGTCGTCGAGTTCAAGTATTTTGAAGCGGATTACAAATTGGGAGATACCATTGGTGTCGACATTTTTGTGGAAGGGGAGTTTGTCGACGTGGTCGGCACCTCAAAAGGAAAAGGCTTTCAAGGGGTCGTCAAACGTCACGGTTTTGCAGGCGTTGGGCAATCGACCCACGGACAGCACAACCGATTAAGGGCTCCGGGATCTATCGGGGCGGGTTCTGACCCCTCCAGGGTATTCAAGGGCATGAGAATGGCCGGAAGAATGGGTGGCGAAAGGGTTACCGTTCAAAACCTGAGAGTTCTAAAAGTGGTTCCGGAAAAGAACCTCATCGTAGTAAAGGGAGCCGTACCTGGCCATAACAACGCCTACATAACTATCGAAAAGTAATGAAAGTAGCAGTCTTAGATATCAAAGGAAAGGAAACAGGTAGGAAAGTGGAGCTTTCAGATGCTGTTTACGGGATAGAGCCCAACAATCACGCGGTTTACCTGGATGTGAAGCAATACTTGGCCCACCAACGCCAAGGTACCCACAAATCAAAGGAGCGCGGAGAAATTTCGGGCAGTACCAGAAAGATCAAAAAACAAAAAGGTACCGGTACCGCACGTGCGGGAAGTATCAAATCTCCGGTTTTTAGGGGCGGGGGAAGGATATTCGGTCCAAGACCAAAAGATTACACCCAAAAACTCAACAAAAACCTGAAGCGGTTGGCCCGTAAATCGGCCCTGAGCATCAAGTCGAAGGAGAACGCCATTATGGTGCTGGAAGACTTTAATCTGGATGTTCCGAAAACCAAGGATTTTGTCCAGATTCTGAAGTCGTTGGGCCTTGAAAACAAAAAATCTTTGTTTGTGTTGGGCGATTCAAATAATAGCGTATATTTGGCTTCGCGTAATTTGAACCGTTCTGAGGTTATAACTAGCTCAGAATTAAGCACTTACAAAATATTAAATGCCAATAACATCGTGCTTCTCGAAGGCTCTTTGGAAGGGCTCGAATCGAATTTAACTAAATAGAGAAATCATGAGTGTGTTGATAAAACCCATTATAACCGAAAAGATGACCGCCGATGGCGAGTTGTACAATCGTTATGGTTTCGTAGTGGATACCGGGGCCAACAAAATACAGATCAAAAATGCCGTTGAAACGGCTTATGGTGTTTCTGTGCTCAAGGTGCGTACCATGAATTATGGGCCCAATAGAAAAACAAGGTTCACCAAGACCGGTGTGCAGCATGGGAAGACCAATGCTTTGAAAAAAGCCATTGTCGATGTTGCCGAAGGTGATATTATTGATTTATACAGTAA
>JBATHI010000402.1:0-4128 GCA_049666645.1 Flavobacteriaceae bacterium
TTTTTCATCAGGTCCTTGACCATGGCGGCGGTTTCCTTTGAGCAGATGCTTCGATCGATCACTTCCTTGTCGAACTTGTAGATGGACCTGTCCCATTCCTTGACTTCTTTGATCATGCGAGGTTTGATCATTTCGCCATCATTGGCAATGGCATTGTAAAAGGTCAGGACCTGCAATGGGGTCATGGCCACTTCATAGCCATGCGACATCCAGGCCAATGATATTCCGGACCAGCCTTTTTCGCCAGGGTAGCGGATGATCGGTATGCCTTCTCCCTTAATGGGCAGGCCCAGTTCCCTGTGCAGGTTCATCGACATCAGCCTATTCACGAATTTTTCCGGTTGGTCTTTATACCCATGATGTATCATCTTGGCAAAAGCGGTATTCGAGGATACCTCGAATGCCTGTGCCACCGAAATTTTACCATAGCCTCCATGCTTCGAATCGCGGACCGTGCGATCATAGATCCGCCATAGGCCCTTCTCGGTATCGATTACCGCACTTGTATCGATTACCTTATCTTCCAAAGCGGCGACCAAACTCATCAACTTAAAGGTTGAACCCGGTTCGTGCGATTCGCCGATCGCATAGTTCAAGCGCTCATAATAGGAGCCATCGGGGGTTCTCCCCAAGTTTGAAATGGCCTTGATGGCCCCGGTTTTGGTTTCCATTACGATCACGCATCCATGTTCGGCCTTATAATGCTCCAATTGCCCCAACAGGGCATGATGCGCGATATCCTGTATATTGATGTCGATGGTCGAATACACGTCATAGCCATCTTTGGGCTCGATGATATTGTCGTTGCCCAAGGGTTTCCACTGCCCTTTTGCGATTTTTTGTTTCAAGCGTTTGCCTTCCACACCACGGAGGTACTGACCAAATGCCCCTTCCAACCCGACACGGGTATAATACCCGTTTTCATCGACCCTTTCATAACCCACACTTCTTTCCGCAATTTTACCCAATGGGTGTTCCCTTACCGTTTTTTGTTCTATGATCAGCCCTCCTTCGTTGGGGCCTTTGCGGAATAATGGGAAGCCTTTCACGGCGATATAATCCGAATAATCGATATTTCGGGCCACCAAGGCGTAGCGATCTCTGTTTTCCCTGGCTTTTCTGAACAATTGTTGATAATGGGAGGAAGATTTGCCGAACAGTTCGGCAAGTGCGTCGCACAAGGGCACCAGGTTTTCATGGAAATCGTCCTTGCTGACGGTCATGGCATCGAAACGTATCGTATATCTTGACACGGAGGTTGCCAACAAACTCCCATCGTCGGAATAAAGGTTGCCCCGGTTCGGGGCAATGGTAAATAACCTCTCGGTACGCTTCATCGCGAGGTCTTTGTACTTATCCCCATCGACCGTTTGAATGGTCACCAATTTGACCATTACAGCAACCGCAAACAAAAAAAGGCAGGCTGCGACCAGGTATAAACGGGTCATTATGTTCTTTTCGTTAACGGCCACTGATGTTGATTGATTTTACCCTGATTTTTTTTGGTGGAACTTCGGAAGCGTAGAGTTCCCTCTTTTCCAATGTTGCCTTGATGGTAGATTCGAGCTTGAGTCGCTGTACATCTTTGTGCACATCAACGAACTGGCTCCTCAATTCCTGGACCTCATCGTTGAGTTCGGCTATTTTGATGACCTTTTTATCGGCACTATGGCTACTTGCGATCATTGCCGTGGCCAAAATAGAGGCGAAAATGATGAACATCCAATTTTTTGGGGCGTCGCCGCTCACCAAAAACTTCCCCTTTAAGATGTCTAATATTCCATTTTTCATACTTGAAGCGGTTTGTTATTTATTCCTATATTCTTTACAATTTCAGGTCATTGATCAAGGCCAATTGAGCTTTGTTCTTGGGCCATTTACCGTATCATCTTTATCTCTTCATATCCGTTCCGCTATCCTTAATTTGGCACTTCGTGCCCGATTGTTATTTTTGATCTCTTCCCTGGAAGGCACGATCAAGGCACCGACTTTCTTAAATGGGACATCAACGTTGCCATAAAAATCCTTTTCCGGCTCCCCTTCAAACTGCCCCATTTGAATGAAGCGTTTTACCAATCGATCTTCCAGAGAATGGTAGCTTATGATACTCAACCTTCCACCTTTAGGGAGCAAATCGGGCGTTTGTGACAAAAACTCCTTGATCGACTCCAATTCTTGGTTCACTTCGATACGGATGGCCTGGTATACCTGTGCCAATATCTTGTGTTCCTTTGCCCTTGGCAGGAATTCGCCCAGTACCGTCTTGAGTTCCAAGGTGGTACCAATAGGTTTATCGGTCCTGGCCGCGATCAATGCCTTCGCCATTGCATTGGCGTTGCGCAGTTCACCGTATTCGAACAATACCTTTCTCAAAGCGTCGTAACCGTACTTGTTCACCACTTTGTACGCCGACAACTTGTTTCGCTGGCTCATCCGCATGTCCAAGTCCGCATCGAATCGGGTCGAAAACCCCCTATCCGGCTGATCGAACTGATGTGAAGAGACTCCAAAATCGGCCAAGATCCCATCTACCTTTCGTATGCCATAGAACTTTAAAAACTGTTTGATGAATCGGTAATTCTCATTGATGAGGGTAAACCTTTCATCTTTGATGGTATTCTTCAATGCGTCCTCGTCTTGATCAAATGCGACCAACTTACCGCCATTGCCCAAACTTTTCAATATCTCCTTGGAATGGCCTCCCCCACCGAAGGTCACATCCACATAAATTCCGTTTTCAACAATGTTGAGCCCTTCAACAGACTCCTTCAGCAAAACCGGGTTATGATACATCATCCCCCCCATCGCCATCATCGCCCATTACTTCTTCCGCCAAGGCAGCGAAATCTTCAGCGGTTTCATCAAGCACTTTTTCATAACTGTCCTTGTCCCAAATCTCAACAATGTTAATGGCCGAACTCAGCACCACATCCTTGTCTATACTTGCGATATCGACAAGGTTCTTGGGAATCAAAAGTCTTCCCGTCCCATCGATCTCGACCACTTTGACACCAGCGGAGAATCGCCTGATAAAATCGTTGTTCTTTTTCTTGAAGCGGTTTTTTTTGTTCATTTTCTGCATCAACAGGTTCCATTCGGCCATCGGGTATAGCTCCAAACAAGGTTGAAACACCGACCTTTTGATCACAAAACCCTCATTAATGACAGGGGCCATCTGATTTTTTAGGGCAACGGGCAACATTACCCTACCTTTGGTATCGGCCTTGCAGTCATATGTTCCAATGAAATTGATCACGAAAATGGTTGGTTTTTCCTTTAATAACTCAAAACTACAAATTTTATTACCACAATTTACCACAATTTACCACTTTGTTTAAAAATTTAAGACATGTCCCCACAAATTCCCACTCCCAGCCCTTAAAAATGAAAGCAGGGAAAATGTTGATCGCTGATAATCACTGCAACGGTATTCTGCGGAAATCCCTATATTTGCCTGCGAATTGCAGAAGTTTCCCTACATGCACGAAAAATTGATCACCGAAGGAAAATATAAGTACATAGAGATAGGGGAAGGATTCCCTATCATCATACTTCATGGGCTTATGGGCGGTTTGAGCAATTTTCAAGGGGTTACCTCACATTTTCCCAAAAAAGGGTACAAGGTGCTGATCCCCGAACTTCCCATTTATGATATGCCCCTTCTGAAAACGAATGTCAAGCAGTTCGCCAAGTTTTTGGAGGGATTTCTCGAGTTCAAGGGACTGAAGGATGTTATTTTGTTGGGAAATTCATTGGGCGGCCATATTGGCCTTCTGCACACCAAACTTTATCCAAATATGGTAAAGGCCCTGGTGATCACCGGTAGCTCAGGCCTCTATGAAAGTGCCATGGGCGATGGTTATCCACGACGGGGCGATTATGAGTTTATCAAGAAAAAGGCCCAAGGGGTTTTTTACGATCCCGCAGTGGCCACCAAAGAAATCGTTGACGAGGTTTTCGCCACGGTGAACGATAGGAACAAAGTCATCCGTACCTTGGCCATCGCAAAAAGCGCCATAAGGCACAATATGGCGAAGGATTTGCCCAAAATGCGCACTCCGGTATGTATTATCTGGGGCAAGGAAGACCGTGTGACCCCTCCGGATGTGGCCGAGCTGTTCCATGAAT
>JBATHI010000403.1:0-3721 GCA_049666645.1 Flavobacteriaceae bacterium
TAAGTGTCCAATATCGCTTGGAATTTGCTAAGGTCGTAACCTTTTTCGGGAACGGGATATCCTTCCGAAGAACCTGGCAGACCTGCGATAATGGTTTTGACCAGCTCCCATTGATCGGTATCCGATAATCTTTCAAAATAAACTTCGGCCCTTGAAATTTGGGCCTTGTCATAATTTTTTTCAGCATTGGGACGCTTCAGGATAAAAAGATCGAATGCCGCAAGTGCGTCCATTTCAAAGGCCAACGCCTTTGATCCATCCGCTACTTCGAAGTTCAAACTGGTACGCGTCCAATCCAAAACGGGCATAAAATTGTAACAAACGATTTTGATACCGCAATGCGCCAGGTTGGCCAAGCTTGTCTTGTAGTTTTTGATATGGGTTTGAAACGCCCCTTTCTGTGTTTTGATGCTTTCATGGATCGGCAGCGACTCTACAACGCTCCATCGCATCCCTCGATCTTCGATCTGTTTTTTTCGTTCGGTGATCTCGTTGATGGGCCAAACTTCCCCATTGGGTATATGGTGCAGGGCGGTCACGATTCCCGTTGCCCCGGCCTGTTTGATATCTTGTAGACTTACCGGATCACTGGGGCCGTACCAACGCCAGGTTTGTTCCATTTTCATATTGAAATATTTAAAATACGATCAAACGCCGCTGAAAGCACTAAAGCCGCCATCGACGGGCAAAACAATTCCTGTAACGAATTTTGCGGCATCGCTGCACAGAAAATGAATGGCCCCATTGAGTTCTTCGGCTTCCCCAAATCGCCCCATAGGGGTGTTTCTTATAATGGTTTGTCCACGATCGGTATATGAACCGTCGGGATTGGTCAACAGCGCCTTGTTTTGTTTGCCTATGAAAAAACCGGGAGCAATGGCATTGACCCGTATGTGACCGCCGAATTTTGTGGCCATTTCCACGGCCATCCATCGGGTGAAATTTTCCATGGCCGCCTTGGAGGCCGAGTATCCCGCCACCCTGGTAATGGCACGGTCAACAGCCATGGAGGAGTAGTTGATGATTACCCCCGCTTGCTGTTCTGCCATGGTTTTGCCAAAAATAAGGGAGGGGAGCACGGTACCGTTTAAATTCAGATCTACCACCTTTTTAAAATCATCCATGGAAAGATCGAAAATGGTCCTATCCGGAGCAATGGTCGCTCCAGGTAGGTTCCCCCCTGCGATATTCAATAGAATATCGATGCGCCCAAAATCCCGAAGTATGGCATCTTTCACCGTAAGAAGTGAGGTCTCGGAAAGAATATTGGTGGAGTAGGACTCCGCGCGACCTCCAAGATTCGAGATTTCCTTTAAAAGTGGGGCAACGGCATCTTTGTTCCGGGAAAGCAAGGCCAATGCGACTCCGGCTTTGGCCAAACTTTTGGCAACGCTGCCGGCGAGCGCGCCGCTCGCACCCGTAATGATGGCTACTTTGTGATCAAGCCCGAACATACTTTTTTGGAGTTTTATGAATGTCCAAGATAAAACAATATCCCAATAATATATAATCAGGGTGCAAGAGGTTAATGTTGTGCTCAAAAAAACCCTTACATTTATAAAAACAGTAAAAATATTTTGCAGGATGCAAATCTATAAATACGGAAAAGGGGCCATCATTTGTAAAGAAAACAAATACTACATGAAGGCTGTTAAGGATTGGGACGCCTTTATCAATCGGAAAAACCTTTATGAAGCCCTCTTGCAAGATCTTGATGGCGCAACGGTGCTCCAAGATGACATTTTGCCAAAGATTGACCTGCCCCCAATCGGAACCCAGGAAATATGGGCATCTGGGGTAACCTATATGCGTAGTAAACAGGCCAGGATGGAGGAGTCCAAAAAAGCGGGGGGCGGCAGTTTCTATGATAAGGTCTACGATGCGGAACGCCCGGAACTTTTTTTTAAGGCCACCCCACATAGAACGGTCGGAAATGGGGGTACGGTCCGTATCAGGAGGGATTCTATATGGAACGTTCCCGAACCGGAACTCACGCTCTTTATTTGTTCGGAAGGGACCATTGAGGGGTATACCATCGGCAATGACATGAGTTCGAGAAGTATTGAAGGTGAAAATCCGCTGTATCTCCCCCAAGCCAAGACCTATGAGGGATGTGCTGCCTTGGGCCCATGCATTTATGTGCCCCAGAGGCCGATCGCGCCGAATGCCAAAATAAAGCTTGTCATCAATCGGCATGGCAAATCGGTTTTCTCGGGCGAAATCGGCATTGATCAAATGAAAAGAAAACACACCGAATTGGTGGCATTTTTGTTCAGGGAGTGCGATTTTCCCAAGGGCTGTTTTCTGATGACCGGTACCGGGATCGTGCCACCCGATGATTTCAGCCTGGCAATGGGCGACGAGGTACGCATCAGCATAGACCATATTGGTAACTTGGTGAATGTGGTAGGTTAAAAAATTAAAGAGGCCCACCAAAAAGTATATCGAATGCCAAAATATCTCTTTGTTCTTCTTTTGTTTTTGTTCCCGCTCAAAGATGGGAACCGGGAAGCCGTACAACCCAACATCGTGTTCATTTTTGCCGATGATATGACCTATACGGCCATCAATGCTTTGGGCAATGCCGAAATCAACACCCCGAACCTCGACCGATTGGTACGTGGGGGTACCACTTTTACCCATGCCTTCAACATGGGCGGATGGAACGGGGCGATCTGTGTGGCTTCAAGGGCCATGATCATTTCCGGAAGGAGTCTGTGGGAAGCCAACCAATTTCGCAAGGGATGGATCATGGGGGCAGATACCGACAAAAGCTGGGGAAAATTGATGGAATCTGCCGGATATGAGACGTTTATGACCGGAAAGTGGCATATCGATGCCAGGGCAGCCGCCATCTTTCAAAATGCGGTCCATGTGAGGCCGGGGATGCCCGGAGATGCATGGAACCGCAATCCCGGCATGGAACAGAAAATAAAGGAGGCCTCCTCCAGAAATAGCCCTTTGAAGGATATCATGCCACTGGGCTACAATCGGCCATTGGATGAAAACGATACCCTGTGGTCTGCTTCCGACACCTCCATGGGCGGTTATTGGGAAGGGGGGAGACACTGGAGCGAAGTGCTCAAGGAAGATGCCCTTGGTTTTCTTGAACGATCCACAAAAAAGGAAAAGCCTTTTTTTATGTACCTCGCCTTCAATGCCCCGCATGATCCCAGACAAGCACCTAAAGAATATCTGGGTCAATATCCCCTTGACCGGATAAGCCTCCCCGAAAGCTGGCTGCCGGTTTACCCTTTTAAGGATGGCATAGGCAATGGTCCGGAGTTAAGGGACGAAGCCTTGGCACCCTTCCCGCGTACGGCATATGCCATCAAAAAACACACCCAGGAATATTATGCCTTGATCAGCCATATGGATCGGCAAATAGGCAAAATTCTCGATTATTTGGTAGCCCATGATGGAATGAAAAATACTTATGTGATCTTTACGGCAGATCACGGACTGGCCATGGGCCGACACGGATTGATGGGGAAACAATCCTTGTTCGACCACAGTGTTCGGGTGCCCTTCATGATCATGGGTCCGGACATCCCCGAGGGAAAGGAAATAAATGAACCCATTTATCTTCAGGATGCCATGGCGACCAGTCTGGAACTGGCAGGTATAAAAAAACCCGATTATGTATTTTTCAACAGTTCGATCGATCTGGCGAAAGGAAAACAACTGAAAAGCCATTACGGTGCGATATATGGCGCCTATA
>JBATHI010000404.1:0-1829 GCA_049666645.1 Flavobacteriaceae bacterium
AGGACCTCCTCGATCTGCTCCATTTTCTTGTTCAAGAGCTCGAACTGCAATTCATAATTTTTCACTTCCCGCCTTAACGAAAGTTCTGCCGGCGTATTCACCAAATTGGTATTCAACAACAAAACCAGGGAAAGCAGTCCAAAAAGGAAGGAACCTAGTACAAAAAGTGCAATATTTCGGTACCTACGGGTTTTTTTTGGCTCTATTTTCCGATAGGAAAGCGTGTCGGGATCGTAATAGTACTTTACTTTAGACATGTCTCTAAATTATCCTATTTTTGTCTCGCTTTATCATAACAAACAAATATAAAAATTGTTTTGTAGAAACCCCTATTTTTTGTAAAACCTTACCATTTTGATGACTTCCAGCCAAATAAGAGCGCAGTTTCTAGATTTCTTTAAAGAAAAGGGCCACAAAATTGTGCCGTCTGCCCCCATGGTCATCAAAGACGATCCCACCCTGATGTTCACCAATGCGGGAATGAACCAGTTCAAGGAGTATTTTTTGGGCAACAGCCAGGCCAAATTTCCCAGGGTGGCCGATACCCAAAAATGCCTTCGCGTGAGTGGGAAACATAACGACCTGGAGGAGGTGGGAAAGGACACTTACCACCATACCATGTTCGAAATGTTGGGCAATTGGAGTTTTGGGGACTATTTTAAAAAAGAAGCGATCCAATGGGCTTGGGAATTCCTGGTCGAGGTGATGCGTATCGATAAAAATAGGCTCTATGTTTCCGTTTTTGAGGGAAGCAATGATGCCGATCGGCTCGAAAAAGATAAAGAGGCCTTTGACCTGTGGAAGGCCATCGTACCTGAAGACCGCATCATCCTGGGCAATAAAAAGGACAATTTTTGGGAGATGGGCGACCAGGGACCCTGTGGCCCCTGTTCCGAAATCCATGTCGATATCCGTTCTTCCGCAGAACGGGCAAAAATTTCAGGGGCATCCCTCGTCAACAAAGACCATCCACAGGTCGTGGAAATATGGAACCTCGTATTCATGCAGTACAACAGAATGGCCGATGGGAGCCTCGAACCGCTGCCGGCCAAACATGTCGATACGGGAATGGGATTCGAAAGGCTCTGCATGGTACTGCAACAGGTGCAATCGAATTACGACACCGATATTTTTACCCCCTTGATCCGGGAAATCGAAACGATCACCAACAGCAAATATGGTAA
The DNA here is from genome assembly GCA_049666645.1 of Flavobacteriaceae bacterium. Taxonomy (GTDB): domain Bacteria; phylum Bacteroidota; class Bacteroidia; order Flavobacteriales; family Flavobacteriaceae; genus Pelagihabitans. The sequence goes on from JBATHI010000404.1 coordinate 1,185, forward strand.
AAAGGAACAAACCGATATTGCCGTTCGCGTCATAGCCGACCATATTAGGGCGGTATCGTTTTCGATCGCCGATGGCCAACTGCCCAGCAATACGGGCGCCGGCTATGTGATCCGCCGTATTTTAAGGCGTGCCATTCGATATGGCTTCACTTTTTTGGATACGAAACAACCGTTCATGTACCGTTTGGTCAAGGTTTTGGCAGATGGTATGGGCAATGCCTTCCCCGAATTGAAAGAGCAAAGGCAACTGATCGAGAACGTGATCAAGGAAGAGGAACATTCGTTCCTGAACACCCTCGAACAAGGGTTGGTGCTTCTCGATAATATGATCGACACCAACAAGGAAAAGAAAATCGATGGCCGAAAGGCCTTCGAGCTTTATGATACCTATGGGTTCCCCATCGACCTTACGTCCCTCATCTTGGCAGAAAGGGGATTTACCCTTGACGAGAGCGGTTTTAATGCCGCGATGCAGGAACAGAAAAATCGGTCACGGGCCGCATCGGAGGTGGCCAAAGGCGACTGGACGGTGCTAACGGAGGACAAGGACCAGGAATTCATTGGTTATGATGCCCTTGAGGCCCAAGTGAAATTGGTGAAATACCGTAGCGTAACCTCCAAAAAGGAAGGGGAGCAGTACCAATT
>JBATHI010000405.1:0-2802 GCA_049666645.1 Flavobacteriaceae bacterium
CCTGAGAACCATGGTTATGTTTTCAAGCGCTTAGATTTGGAGGGCGAGCCCACCATTGAGGCGGATGCCAATTACGTAGTAAATACCCAACGCGGTACGAATTTGGAGAAAATGGGGGTGAAAATACAGACCTCCGAGCATGTATTGGCTGCGCTTGTAGGTATGGACATAGACAATATCCTTTTAGAATTAAATGCCCCTGAACCACCCATTATGGATGGTTCTTCCAAATTTTTTGTGGAAGCCTTGGAAATTGCCGGAACTGTGGAGCAGAAAGCGGATCGGGATGAATATGTCGTGAAGGAGGTCATAAATTATAGAGACGAAACCAGTGGCAGCGAAATTACTGTCATCCCATCCGATGAGTACCAAATTACCACAATGGTCGATTTTGGCACCAAGGTGTTGGGCACACAAAACGCAACCTTGGACCATATGTGTGATTTTAAGTCCGAAATTGCGAATGCCCGTACTTTCAGTTTTCTTCATGAACTGGAAATGCTGTTGGAAAACGGCTTGATTAAGGGTGGAGATTTAAACAACGCCATCGTTTATGTCGATAAGGAGATTTCCGAGACCACCATGAAAAAGTTGGAAAAGGCGTTTGGCAAGGAAAAACTTTCGGTGAAGCCAAATGGCATCTTGGACAACCTTACACTGCACCATCCCAATGAGGCGGCAAGACATAAATTATTGGATGTCATCGGTGACCTGGCCCTGGCCGGAACCCGTATTCGCGGTAAGGTAATAGCCAATAAACCGGGGCATTATGTCAACACACAATTCGCAAAAAAGCTATCCAAAATCATTAAATTGGAGAAAAGAAATAATGTTCCCAAATACGATTTAAGCCAACCTCCTTTGATGGATATCCATCAAATCATGGCGATGTTGCCGCACAGACCCCCGTTTTTGCTGATCGATAGGATTTTGGAATTGTCGGATTCTCACGTTGTCGGCATGAAAAATGTGACGATGAACGAACCTTTCTTCGTGGGCCACTTTCCCGGTGCACCCGTAATGCCGGGTGTTCTACAGGTAGAGGCCATGGCGCAGACAGGGGGTATTTTGGTCTTGAGTACGGTTCCCGATCCGGAAAATTACCTCACCTTGTTTATGAAAATCGATAATGTGAAGTTCAAACAAAAAGTACTGCCTGGAGACACCCTTATTTTCCACTGTAGTCTCATTTCCCCAATTCGCAGGGGAATATGTCACATGCAGGCTTATGCCTATGCCAATGACCGTTTGGTATGCGAGGCCGAAATGATGGCCCAAATAGTCAAAAAAAACTAGCATGAACCAACCGCTTGCCTACATTCATCCTGGCGCAAAAATCGCAAAAAATGTAGTGGTCGAACCATTTACCACCATTCACAACAATGTTACCATAGGTGATGGTACTTGGATCGGTTCGAACGTAACCATCATGGAAGGTGCCAGAATTGGTAAGAACTGCAATATCTTTCCTGGCGCGGTTATTTCAGCCCCGCCGCAAGATTTGAAATATGATGGGGAAGAAACGACTGTGAACATTGGAAATAATACGACGATCAGGGAATGTGCCACCATTCATAAAGGCACTTCCGACAGAAACAAGACCGTAATCGGTAAGAATTGTTTGATTATGGCCTACTGCCATATAGCCCACGATTGTGTGGTGGGCGACAATTGTATTTTCTCGAACAATTCTACCTTAGCTGGCCATGTCACCATAGGGGACAATGTTATTTTGGCCGGATTGGTGGCTGTGCACCAGTTTGTATCGATCGGTCAACATGCCTTTGTTACTGGGGGTTCATTGGTTCGTAAAGATGTGCCGCCCTATGTTAAAGCGGCGAGAGAGCCCTTATCCTATGTCGGCATCAATTCGGTTGGTTTGCGAAGACGGGGTTTTGTGTCGGAAAAGATTCGAGAGATACAGAACATTTATAGGATTCTCTATCAAAAAAATTATAACAATTCGCAAGCAGTACAAATCATAGAAGCCGAAATGGAAGCAACACCGGAAAGAGATGAAATCCTTCAATTTATAAGGGATTCGCAACGAGGCATCATGAAAGGCTATTTCAGTACAACCTAAACTCGATTATGGCATCAACATCAAATATTAGAAAAGGATTATGCATCCGTTACAATAACGACATCTATAAGATCATCGAGTTTTTGCATGTCAAGCCTGGAAAGGGTCCGGCATTTGTTCGCACCAAACTCAAGAGTGTGACCAATGGTAAGGTTTTGGACAATACGTTTTCCGCTGGCCATAAAATAGAGGACGTAAGGGTGGAGACCCGCTCCTATCAATTTTTGTATGCCGATGGAGAGACCTACCATTTTATGAACACCGATGATTACAATCAAATTACCCTCCAGAAAAGTACCTTGGACGCTCCCGACCTTTTAAAGGAAGGGGAGGTGGTCACCATCCTGTTCAATACGGAGGATAGCATGCCATTATCGGTAGATATGCCGGCAAGTGTAGTGTTGGAGGTCACTTATGCAGAACCAGGGGTAAAGGGAAATACGGCAACTAACGCCACAAAACCAGCCAAGGTGGAGACCGGGGCCTATGTTAACGTTCCTCTTTTTATCAACGAGGGTGACAAAATAAAAATCGACACCGCAACGGGAAATTATATGGAAAGGGTCAAAGAATAACCATGAAAGAAGGCAGCAGCCGACCTTTCCCATTAGGTATTCTTAATGGCTTAAATCATAATCAAAATATAAAACATTGAAGTTCCCAAGTCCATATCCCTTAAAACAAATTGCAGCCATACTCGATATCGAATATGTAGGAAA
>JBATHI010000406.1:0-1566 GCA_049666645.1 Flavobacteriaceae bacterium
GAATAAAATACTATTGCCAACAATGCCTATAGCAAATAGGGCATAAAGTACTAAATTTAAGGGCTTGGGCTAATTTGCCAAGTCCGCCAAATCTTTTGGATTTGGCTTTTAAAATGAAAAAGATAAAAACAAAACAAAAAGCTTTGGCTCGCAGACCAGACGGAAACGAAAAGTTTCCTTGCCTGCCCTACTTGCCATAGCCGCACCGTTGGCGGTCATAAAAATAATGATATGAGATTTATAACTTTTTTGATTTGTATTTGCTTAGCGTCATGTTCGACAAAGCAATCTGAACATTTTGATTTGATTTTATCAAAAGTCAATTTAATTGACGGAACTGGAAATCCAATACAGAATGAAGTAAATATTTACATTAAAGGTAACAAAATAGTAAAGATTGAAAAAGGGCAAATAGAAGGTACTGCCAACGTAATTGATGGAACTGATAAATATCTTATTCCGGGCCTTATTGATTGCCATACCCATACTACAGATTATATAGGGGACTTTCCAAGATTTGCGCATTATGGAATAACTTCAATTCTGGTTACAGGAGGAAGTAAATGCACTAACGATTATTTCGAAGAAATGAGGGATATGGGCGTACAAGATTCAATACCAGCACCCAGAGTTTTCCATACCAGTCAACATTTTACTATGGAAGGAAAGCACCCAGTCAAAACCTATTCTTCCAATGATTGGATTGATGGAAAATCGGTTTTTTTCCTTAGAGATACGCTTCAAATTGAATCGATAGTAAAACAGGTTGCTCAATATCCTATTGTTGGAATAAAACTCACAATAGAAGATGGTCCTTTTCCTCCTTTTGTTGATCGTATGCCACAAAACTTCGTGAATAAAGTTGTAAAAGAAGCTGCGAAAAATGGATTGGAAGTTTTTGCTCATGTCAGTGATAATGAAGAATTGGCCATGGCTCAACGAGCCGGAGTGAAAAATTATCTTCATTATGTTATGATTGACCTGGACTGGGAAAGAGATGCTGCCATTATTGCGGGATTGATCGAAAATAATGCTTCAATTGTACCCACACTTATGTTGAAAAAGAGTTGGTTATATCCCTTACGGATTGATTGGATTAAACGCCTGAAAGAAACGAATATACAAGACTTGGATGAGTTAGCATATCTATCAAACCCTGCAAGAAAAGGGAAATCCTTAGGAATATTAAAAGCCAGAAAGTTTATGACCGATGAAAAAATCCCTACACTTCTAAGCATGATCACCAACCAAACAGAAGATTTAAAATTACTAGATGCTAATGGAATTAACATTGCACTTGGAACTGATACTGGTAATGATTTCATATTACCAGGAATTAGCTTGCATGAGGAAATGCAGATTATGGAACTTGGGGGATTTGCCCCATTGGAAATAATAAAAATGAGCACGCATAATGCCGCTAAAATGTTGCATCAATTGGATAGTTTGGGTACGATAGAAGTTGGGAAGTATGCAGATATGATTTTACTTGACCATAATCCACTTGATTCTATTAGCAATACGCTCTCAATAAATAGAGTGATAAAAAATGGGCTTGTTCAACGA